>NZ_JBFTPD010000018.1:0-140465 GCF_056398305.1 Rhizobium sp. 01T444 | reverse complement strand
CCCAATCAATTGATCGACGACCACTGACTACGGACGTCGTCCGCGCTCTTGGTCAGATGAACGTGTTTATCGATGTGATCCACCCAATCCAAAGGAATTAGATGATGCTGACCATCGTCGGAATCCGACTTTGTGAGCTTAATCCGAGACGAGCCGTCCATATGGTCGACGGTGCCAACGTGGGTGCCGTCTGCGCCGATCACTTCCATATGTTCGCGAACCTGTTCTGCAGAAATCATTGGAAATTCTCCTTTGCTAGAATGCGAGAAGGCAACGTCCGCGTTGCCGACTTGGTTCCCTGCCACCATGATTAGGGTGCTGTTGTTGAAGCCTCCGAGGGCGCTCGCTTCTGGAGCCACCTGAGAACACGAATTTCACCGTCGTCATCCACCTTAGCAGACGCTCGCTCTTTGATTTGAGCTTGAAAATGTATCGCAGCAGCCCGGCTTCGAAATCCTCGAAAACTGCCGAATGTATGGATGACGAACGGCAGACGGATCGCGTGTTGACCAGCTTGGCGGCCAAATGATGTCTTCTACCAGACGCGACATACCAGGTGAGCATTTGGACGGCTTCGCTTTCGAATTCGTCAGCATGCCCAGCCATTTTATCCGGCACCTGCAGTGGCGACACCTAACCCCTTGAGCGCCTTTCCGTTGATAGATTTGTCGCGCAATTCCTTACTTTCGAAAGCTAAAACTCAGGCTGCGCGGCGTCGTCCCACCATCAAGATCATCGCGCCCAACCCGCATAGTGCCGCGCATAACGCGAACAGTGACCAATACCCGAATGCATTGGCCCAAAGCCCGGTGCCAAGCCCCGAAAGGAGGAACCCGACACTAATCGTGTTGCCGAACAGAGCAGAGGCGATTCCAGCCCGGCCGGGAAGAAGGTCTTGCATAAAGGCCATGCCGACGATGCTTATTAATCCGATCCCGGCGGCCCTTGGGATTTGACCCAGATAGAGCGACGCCAGTGTCGGCCATGCGAGTGCCATAACGAAGTAGGCGGCGAAAAGAGCAAACCCTGCGAGGAGCAGCTCTTGCCTGTCTGACAGTTTTGGCCAGAGCACGAAGGCGGCCATGACCACGACTTCCAATCCCGCACAGAGACTAAATAGGAAACCGACGTCTTGTTCGGTCCCGAGCTCTTTCGCCACGACGATCGCCATTGCATTCGACCCCATGAACATCGCAGTGTGAAAAGCCGACAGGGCGACGGCAGCTGGCGCGGCACGGTAAAAGACTTCCGATGTCAGCTTAGCGCGTCCCTCGGCATTGACGACCGCTCGCATGCGGGTGAAGAAAACGATGGCCAATGACAGTCCAGCTAGCGAGGCCGCTCCCAGGAATACGCCTGGAAAACCTGTCTGAGACACCAGGACAGCGCCGAGAGCCGGGCCGACTGTCCAGCTGAGCGACGAGACCAGCCGAAGGATCGCCATTCCGCGCGATATTGTCGAGCCCCCGAACTCGTCCAGTCGGCCTTTGGCCACCGCGAACAAGATGCTGAAAGATGCCGCGCCAAGCCCAAGGAGAATGCCGGCGTTTACGACCAACATCCAAGTCTCTGTAAGCCACGCGCAAAGACTAAATCCGATGCATTTCGAAAGAAGCGAAGTGAGGAGCGGCCAGATGACGGGTTGGCGGTCGAGGAGATGCCCGAAGAAGCTCGTGACGGCAATTCCAGTCGCCGCTGGAATCGTCAGAAACGCGCCAAGCTCCAGCGGCGACATCCCAATTACTTGGACTGCAAGGAGCGCGATGTAGCTTCCTGCCATCGCCTCCGCGAGCATCGCCAAGAGGATCGCAAAGAATACAGCACCGAAGGTCGGCACGCGAAAAGGCGAAACCCCGGATGCTTTCACATGCTCGACATTCTGCTCCATTTGTTCCCCTGACGCCTATGGCTCCTGACGGACTTCAGCATGATAATCCGAGCAACGGACAATTGTTCAGCCTGAACTGGCACTGCATAGGGGCTCAGAACTCGTTCTCAATACGCTAGAAGCCTGGCGGTCTTCCGCCTTCGGGGACCTAACGTGCTTTCTCATGCGTTCCAAACGACCATATCCTTGCGGAACCGAAGAGGACGTGATTCCATGACCACCGCAACAATAGCCCGAGTGTGGCGCGGCCAAACCCGACGGGAAATTGCTGACGAATACGAACAATATCTGAAGGCCGAAGGCATCCCGCCGCTGTTGCAAAATGCCCTTGGTTCAGCTCTTAAGGGAGGATCTCGATACTGAGACGTGGTTTGCGACGACATCGTATTGGCCGGATATCGAATCCATGACGGCATTCACGAAAGGCAATCCTACCAAGATGCACCACCCAAAGAGAGATGCCGAATATCTGATCGAGCCGCCGGAGGGGATCGCCATACATACGATTCTTATTGATCGGCATCCGTCAGGCAGAAACGAACGAAACTAACTGTTCCAGGCGTCGTTCTGCGGCACCGCGTTCAGGACGACATCGTAAGCCTGGTATTTCGCAGCATATTTCTTCGGCGATCAGGGATATGGGCTGCCAGGCAGACTTGGGTTCATTCCCCGCCACGATATTCCATCCGCCCACGATCGAGAACTGCGAGCCACCGCCATACAATTATGGTCCGATATCGCTCGCCTTGACGCTAACTGAACGAAGGCGACACGCCCGCTTTAATGCCTGAGCGCGTTAACTTTACGATGCCCATCCGGCAGACTGGCAACCCAGCGGCCTGATCAGTGTCCGCCCTCAAGGGCGCACTCCAAACGGCGTCCAATAGGCAGGCCGAAACGCACTCAGACTGTGTTCATTTCTCGAAGTTCTGTAATGAATTGCTGCGGCCTCAGCCAGATGCTGGGCGTCTTGTAGCCCATGTGGCGCGCGATCTCGCCAACCCAGTTGTTGCAATTGTCGACCGACGCTTGCCAGAAATGGGAGTTCGCTTGCTGCTCGCGGATAAAAGCGACAACGCCGCTGTATTCGTCGTCCGTGAGCATCACCCGCCAGCTTGCCGACCTGTACTGCTCTTCCAGATCGCCGTCGGTCTGCCCGGTCGTGGCCGGAACCGGTATGAAATGTCCCATGACGTAGGGCGCGGCATCCGGCGAGGCAGGGGCAAGGCCAGCAACCTCGGGATCGATCATATTTCCGTTCGCGTCCACACGCCCGAAAACGACGTAAGTATGCCCATAGGTCAGTGCGTAACGCGAGCGAAACTCGATGAAGTGGGTGTCGGCATTGGCCTGAGCCGTGCCGGTGGTTTTCTGGCCGCGGCTATTGGTCGTGAAACGTGGTTGGGGACTTTTATCTTCCGTCTGGCACGAAGATATCGCAAATACCGACAGGATAACGAGCGGCAGACGGGCTCTTCCAAGCGTCATTCCTAGGCTCCATACTGCGAGCCCTGGCAGTTGCCGGGCCTGAAAATGCTCATATGCCAGTCTTGCGTCGAAAGTCGCAAAAACGAGCCAAGCATGGCGACGCTGTGTGGAGAAGGGCAGCATCGCCCTTCTCCACATTCTAAACACTGGTGGTTACTTGTAGACCGCCTCTGCTGGCGGCGGAGCTTTTCCCTTGCCCTTGCCGATCGTCCCGCAGGCGCTCAGGTTGGCGACTGCGAACATTGCAATGATCAAGACTAGAATTCTGCTCATCAAGAAGTCCCCTATCCTTAAATTCGCACACGTTGTGGTCGGCGACGAATCAGATAGTAGTGATTACTTATATAAGTAACTAGTGCAGAAAGGTCACAGACCAGACGGATCGTTGTCCCCCTTGGTAAGCGTGCATCAGATGACCAAGGCCTGCGTCCCCACGCTGACGAGCGAAAGAAAAGCCCTTATCCTTGAGACCCTTAGAACCACAGGCCGCGTGGTCGCGAAAGAGCTCAGCCTGACGCTGCGCCTGTCGGAAGATACGATCCGTCGCGACCTTCGCGAGCTTGCCTCGGAAGGTCTGCTTCAACGGGTCCATGGTGGGGCTCTGCCCGCATCCAAAGCACTCGCTGATCTTCCAAGCCCGAGGAAAATTTCTGTCGAGGACAAGACGGCAATCGCAAAGGCGGCGGCAGCGACGGTCAGGAATGGCCAGATCATATTCCTGGATGGCGGAACAAGCGCCGTTGCGGTGGCCCGCGCTCTTCCTATGCAACTCCATGCGACCGTTGTCACGCACAGCCCCGATATAGTGGTCGCGCTGTCCGACCACCCGGGCATCGAGGTCGACCTCGTCGGCGGCCGCATCTACAAGCACTCCAATGTCGCGGTAGTGGCCGTCGCGAGTGAGGGTATCTCCCACATCCGCGCCGATATTCCGGCGATGAGCCGGGTGCTGACGGCCTCGATCACGTCCCTTTGCACTGAGGATCACGGAAACGACCCGCGCCGCCTGCGTCAATGGACGCAAAACAAGTCTGAAGCAGGCATTGGTAGATGATGGATAATCCTGCCCAAACGGTCTGGGTCGCAGAAGTCAGCGGCGAAATCGCGGCGGTGGGGGCAGTCGCAGGCGACAGCATCGTCCTCAACTACGTGGCTCCCGAGTACCGCCTTCCGGGGGTGAGCAAGGCACTATTGGCCACTATGGAAGACTCGCTCCGCAATGCCGGCATATCTCTCGGCAAGTTGGTCAGCACCAGAACTGCCTTACGCTTCTACCTCGCCTGCGGCTGGTTAGAGTTGGGACCTGGCGCCGGCGGAATCCGAATGCAAAAGGTGCTGTGAGGAGCACTAGCACCAAATGCGGTTTAGTCGCATCGAACGAGCGTTCAAGTTCTTCGGCCGCTCGCTTCGGGCGGGTCTCGGGTCATCTGCCGGGGCGACGAGCGTTATTGCGAAGGCGCGGTCGATGAACCGCGCCACTGATCCCAAGGTGGTCGACGCCGAAGCTCTGCGCGGGCCGGTAGTGGGTGATTTTCAACCCGGTCGACTACGTCTACAAACTCTCGCCTTGATGAGATACGAACCTTCGACCACGCTGTTTCACAATCGTGCAGTCGATGGGATACTAACCGGCGCGCCTGCGGCTTTTTAGATTTTATGGGTACGACCTCGACGTATATCGCTGGCGAGGTCGTACTTGCCTTAAGCTCGGAGCGCCCGCGACCGCGCGAAATATCACATTGGTGGATTTGAACATCCGACTGCGGACGTATTGGAATAGAGATCAGGCGTAGATTTCATCACCAAATGGTGCTATCTGTAACACCATAATCAGGAAACCAACAATGCGCTCGACTATCAATCTCGACGACACGCTCATGGAAAGGGCTAGGTCCCTAACCGGCACGAAAGAAACCGCCACTCTGGTCCGCCAAGCGTTGGAGACGCTTGTCCGTGTGGAGTCGGGAAAACGCCTCATTGCTCTCGGCGGAACTATGCCGGACGCGGAGGCAGCCCCACGCCGCCGGAGCGCAGCCGCCAAGTGATACTTGCCGACACTTCCATCTGGATCGATCATTTCCGGCATGCCGATTCAGAGCTGCGTAGGATTATTGAGGACGACCGTCTTTTATGCCATCCAGCCGTAATCGGAGAGCTTGCACTTGGCAGTCTTCGGGATCGCAGCAGCGTGATAGCTTTCCTGACGGCCCAGCGCGAAGCGCTCGTCGCGACGCACGATGAAGTCATGATGATGATCGATCGCCACGCCATTTTCAGTATGGGCATTGGCTACACAGATGCACACTTGATGGCCTCAGTTCTCCTCGATCAGCGAGCGGCCTTATGGACCAGAGACAAGCGTCTGCGGGCAGCGGCCGAAAAGGCGGGGGCGTCACTTTACACCCCTGCCAATGCGCGAACCTAAATGCTCTATCGAAGCGCTCATGCTGGTCGAGAGCCGTCTGCGAGCCGGAGCTGGAGGAGCGGCTGACATCATCACGATTGACGAACGGATCTCATGCTACCCAACTGCAACAGGAGTGTGAAAGCTATGACGCTTAGCCCTCCTAGGACAGCGAAAACCGCTTGTGGCCCAACGCCGGCCATCAGTGCCGCCAAAACCGGAGGCGCCAATGCATTTATGAGATTCATCGGTAGAGCGATGCTTGCCATCGCCGCGGCGCGCCCTCAGGAGCTCGATGTCTCTCTGAAGCTTGATCATCCGGTCTCGCAGCTCTTCCATCGGAATGCCCGGTTTGGTGAATGAATCGAGATCGCTCATGGTGCTTCCTTTCGGGCGATCCCTCGCCGCCGTTTGAAAGTGATGCTGCCGCGCCGATCCTGGCGACGCCACTGCACGAAGGTATCGGCGACACCTTGGTATCGGTCATACCTTGGTTCAATGGTTGCCTTGTGAGCACCTTTCTACGGTTGGCGGCTGCGCCAGAAGGCGCAGTTCAAAGCCAGACAAAGGAGACTAGAATGGGAACTAGAGTGGCAGGGCCGGGATCGGTAATTGATGATTTTGCAGATCTGCGCTCTCGGCCATCACGGCCGCCGTTGTCGGCATCATTGCCCTGCACCGCTTGCAGTTCTCGGTGCGGACGATGTGCCGCATTTTGCGGGTTCATCCCAGTGGATTTTACACCTGGCTGAAGAACCCGCTGAGCGGGCGGGCCAACGAGGACAAGCGACAGACCGATCTGCTCCTGAAAGCGTGGCAAGAGAGTGGCAAGGTTCACGGTTAGGGGATCAGACCTTTCGTGGTTGGAGCCGTAGGGCAACTTTTCGAGCAAAACTTCGATGGCTGGCCTTCCGAAGCCCCATTGGAAAAGAAGTAGCGTCACTAAAACTGCAGCGAAGCGGTCACCAAAATAGCTCCCACATCATCGGCTGTGCTATTTCTTTTCCAATCTACGGGCCATTGACTTCCAATTGTCATGCCCCAGAGTTCCAGTCGTCAGAGAATCGGAAACGGGCATGTACGAGCGGTTCGTCGAGCATCGGGTGGTGGAAGCCCTTTCAGACACCCCGGTGGTTCTGATCGTGGGACCACGACGGGCGGGCAAGACAACGCTTGTCCGCAAGATGGGTGAGGCGGGGCGGAGCTATATCACGCTCGACGACCAGACGGTGCTCGACGCCGCGCAGTCCGATCCGGCCGGTTTCATTCGCGGTCTGGATCGCGCGATTATCGATGAGATTCAGCGCGCGCCCGACGCGATCAGCTGATGCATGAGGTGGATATCGTCCTGGAACGCGACGACGGCATGATCGTGGGAATTGAGGTCAAGGCGTCAGCGACGGTGAAGTCCAGCGACTTTGCCGGACTGCGGACCTTGGCCGAAGCATGCAAGGAGAGGTTCGCCTACGGCGTCGTGCTCTATGACAGCACCGATTTCGTGCCCTTCGGCGACAGATTGGCCGCAGCGCCATTGTCAGCTTTGTGACGGTGAGGGCTGTGCAACAATCGGCAAAATCGTCCCGCACAAGCTGCAGCCGAACCGTCGAACCTGCTTTGGGGTGGACCTGTCTGTCGCGGGAGGCGCTCGCGCTTGCAGTCTGGGAGGCATCGTAAACTTAAAGGGCACGAGGCGGTCGTAAGCCTGACGTTCGGCGTCGACCCCTCGGCCATCGAGATCATCATTCGCGCCTAACCCAAGGACAAAATAGATGCAGACGAGATAGCTGCGGCTTGTTTGCCGCAGGAAAAGGCCGCCCTTGCGGCACGAATTTTGAACCAAGTCTGGGAGGCTGCGTTGATAGGTTCACTTGCGAAGTGTCAGAAACTTGCATATATTTCTGACAGGAGAAAACCTATGCAACGACTGACATCTCAAATTCTTGCATATGCTGAGCAATCGCCGGAGGGTACCGCCCTGTCCGCAAAAAGCCTGCTGCATCTCGGTAATCGTGCCGCAGTAGACCATGCTCTGTCGCGCCTGCATGAGCGTGGAGAACTGGTCAGGGCTGGGCGTGGTATCTATATGAAGGCTATCAAAAGCCGGTTCGGAAGCAGGCCGCCGACTGTCGAGCAAGCGATCGAGGCAGTCGCACATCAACGTGGCGAGGTCATCGTTTCAAATGGTGCGGCCGCGGCCAACGCCCTTGGGCTCACGACGCAGGTTCCGGTTCGCTCCATCTATCTGACCTCTGGCCGCAGCCGGACAATGAGTGTCGGAAGCCAAAAGGTCGAGCTCAAGCACGTGCCTCGTTGGCAGTTGTCGCTCGCCAGCCGGCCGGCCGGCGTCGCTGTGCGCGCGCTCGCCTGGCTGGGGCCGGAGCGAGCGGAGGAGGCTCTTTTGAGCATCAAGCGGAAACTGCCGCCTGAGGCGTTCAACGAGCTTGTTGCTGCAGCACCTCAGTTTCCGACCTGGCTCGCACTAAGCGTCGGAAAGGCAGCGCATGGCTGATCACTTCCTCCAGCTCTCGATCGACGACAAGCGCGAGGTTCTCGCCATTGTGCGTCAGACCGATCGAAGCGTCCAGTTCACTTGCTTGAAAAGGACGTCTGGGTCGTCTGGGCGCTTCGAACACTCTACGCCACGGCGCTTGGCGAGAGCCTTGTTTTCAAGGGCGGGACTTCGCTATCGAAGGCCTACGGCGCGCCATCCGACGGTTTTCGGAAGATGTCGACCTCACCTACGACATCCGTGCGCTTGCCCCTGATCTCGTCGGGGACAACGAAGAAGCTCTCCCAAAAACCCGTAGCGAGGAAAAGCGCTGGTCGAGCGAGGTGCGGAGACGATTACCGATCTGGGTGACCGACACGGTTGGGCCGATCATAGCCGACGAACTCGAGAGGCAGTCACTCCCCGCAGAGATCCGTAGCGAAGCCGACAGGCTCTACATCGACTATCAAGCCATCGGTTCGGGATCTGGTTATGTCGCGCCCAGCGTCATGCTGGAATTCGGAGCCCGGTCTACGGGCGAGCCGGCCAGCCTTCGAGACATCACGTGCGATGCTGCCGGCCTCGTTGACGGAGTCGACTTTCCGACGGCGGCCCCGAAAGTGATGCACGCCGAACGGACGTTCTGGGAAAAGGCAACAGCGATTCATGTCTTCTGCCTGCAGGAGCGGCTCCGGGGCGACCGCTTTTCGCGTCATTGGCACGACATCGTGCGCCTTGACGACATTGGCCTCGCAGATAGCGCGATCTCCGATCGCGAAGTCGCAAATGCGGTCGCCAAGCATAAGTCGATGTTCTTCTCGGAAAAAGCCGCCAACCGATCGCCAATCGACTACGAGACAGCGGTAAACGGCAACCTGATGCTGACGCCGGTCGGCGGGGGACTGAAAGCCCTCAAGGAAGATTACGCCAGGATGGCGGAGGGCGGTCTTCTTTTCGATGACGCTGAAACGTTCGACAAGCTGCTCGAACGATGTGCTGCCATCTGTGAGAAGGCGAACGCTGCAGCCTGAGAACTGCTTGAGGGTTTTCAAATGGCAAAGCGCGATATGTCGAGAGAAGAGCTCTTCGGTTTGGTATGGGAACGCCCGACCAGCGAGATCGCCAACGAACTCGGCATCTCCGACGTTGCAGTCGGAAAGCTTTGCGAGAAATTGCAGGTTCCCAAGCCTCCGCGGGGATATTGGGCGCGCGTGGAAGCCGGTCAGACGCCGCGGCGCCCGGCTTTGAAAGCATTTCGAGAAGAGTTGGAAGAAAAACGCAAAAGTAGAATACAAGCCCGTACCGCCGGACATTTCACGGAACTTCAATCGAAATTCCTGAATGCCGCACTCGATGAACTTCGTAAGCGAGGCGTTGAACAGACCGATACTTCGCGCCTGAAACATATCTCGAGCCTCGATCAAGATGTCGCCGCGCAGGTGTTGCTTTTGATCCAGGGGCAAGCATAAAAGTAGGCGGAGAGTGGTCGCGTTGCCGTCAACTGGGGGACGTCGGTCAGGGCAAGCATCGGAAAACTCGTCGAGCGATTGATGCCGCTTGCCCGTCCGCAGTTGTTGGCTTTCGAGACGGAAGGCAAGCGCCATTCGTTCTCGGCTGCAGGTCCGATTGTATTCGTCAGGCGGACGACAGAACTTCAGACCAGAATAGCAACGCTTGCGGGGAGGCATGATACGATTTTTGGGTGGCAGCCGAGGATTGAGTAGGCCTGAACCCTGGCAGACCGTTCATCCACCCGCTTCGGAAGACACCCAAGAATGGTAGGTACCGATGGTCGCAGGATAAACGGTACCTATGGAGATCTTGCGTGTCGTCTTGCCGGCGACCGACCGGGCGATCTCGATCGGCAGGCCCACCTCACTCAAAATCCTGACCGCGCGATCGTGAAAGGACGCTCCTGATCTATTGCGCGCAATTGGCTCACATTTCTAATTTTCTTAATGCTGTTTCAATGAAACCAGATCTATCCTGCGACACTATTGGACCTGGCCATGATGAGCCTGCGAACGAGTAAGAACTCGGCGGCCAGCGGATTGTCTTTTTTTGAAGCATCGACGCGAGCGGTTCCAGCACATTCAGCTGTCGTGCGCGCACCAGCGAGACGTCAGCCGCAACGCAAGTGGGGCGACTATGACTTTATCTATCCGCAATATCCTGGTTGGAATTTTTCTTCTTCTGAGCGCAGTGATCTGCGTGCTCACCGCGTCATCCGCGATGGACGCATATAACAAAGAGCAGGTTTTCAGCGATGTATCGAAGCTTACCGCTCTTGACCGCGCACTTTTCCAGACACTTGCGACCTTTCGCAACGAGCGCGGTGACGGTTCATCGGCAGCAAACATGGAAATCGACGCGCTCGCCGGCACGCTGGCTTCGCTGAAAAAGGATCGCGGGCTGGTGGACAGCGCCATGGCTAGCGCCAAGGCGATCTATGCCGATATCGACGACAACGCGATCAAAGCTCAGATTGCCGACGTCATGAACACGTTTGACCGGGTGCTGGCGTTCCGGACAAAGCTTGATGATCAGTTGACGAAAAAGCTGGCAGACCGCGACGCTGGACTGCAGGACAATGCCCTTAACCTCGGACAGGAGCTGCTGACGGCGCTGGAAACCGGCTCGACAGCAATCGAAGCCCGAATCCGCGAAAGCGATCCGTCGATGACGGCAATGATCCAGATCCGCTCATTGGCATGGTCAACGCGTGCGCTTGCGGGGGCATCGAACCTCCAGCTCAATATCACGCTTGGCGCAGGCGCAACGATGACAGCTGCGGAGCTAGGCAAGATCCAACTCAACGATTATGCCGTCACCTTCGCCTGGAAGCAGGTCGGTGTCCTCGTGAACCACAAGGACACGCTTCAGATCATAAGGGACGCCTACCAGGCCGCAGAGACCGGCTATTTCGGAGGTGATTTTGCTCCCAAGCGCGCGGCACTTCTCGAGACATTTTCGGCAGGCAAGAAGGCGCCGATGTCCCTCGACGTTTGGCGGCCGATGGGCAATGACGCCCTTCTCTTCATCACCAATACTGCGGCCGCTGCGGCGGACGGCATGGTCGCTGCAGCCGCTGCCAGTGAGTCTCAGGCATTCGCCCAGTTCATTCTATATTCGCTGATCTTCCTCATCGCTGCTATCGTCAGTGTTGTCGGTATCTGCGTCATTATCTTCCGCGTCACCAAGCCGATCGGCGTCATCACGCATTCGATGGCGGCCTTGGCGCAGGGCGATCTGAAGATCGAGGTGGCCGGTGTCGCTCGCCGTGACGAAATTGGCGAAATGGCTCGTTCCGTCGAGGTCTTCCAGCAGGCTGCTATCCGCAATAAGGCACTTGAAGAGCAAACCGCAGAGGCACGAGTTTCCGCAGAGCGCGAGCGTATCGAGATGCAGCGGCGCGCCGAGGCCGAAGCCGAAGAACGCCTGATACAGGCAACAGGCTCGCTCGCGGGAGGCCTGCGCCGTCTCGCAACCGGCGACCTCGTCTGTGAAATCGATACGGCTCTAGCGCCGCAGTTCGAGGCACTCCGTCACGACTTCAATACTTCGGTCAAGCAGCTTCGCGACGCCATGCGGGGCGTCGGTCAGGCTGCGTCATTGGTCAGCAGCGGCAGCGTCGAGATCTCGCAAGCGTCCGACAACCTCTCCAAGCGTACTGAACAGCAAGCCGCTTCGCTCGAGGAAACCGCCGCTGCACTGGAGGAGGTCACCGCCAATGTGCGATCGACCTCCCAGCGTGCCGGAGACGCCCGCGATCTCGTGCGCGGTGCCCGCTCTCGCGCGGAAAACTCAAGCCAGGTCGTTAATAACGCAGTCAGCGCCATGGGCAAAATCGAGCACTCGTCCAGGCAGATCAGCCAGATTATCGGGGTCATCGACGAGATCGCATTCCAGACCAATCTGCTGGCGTTGAATGCCGGGGTGGAAGCTGCACGTGCCGGTGACGCCGGCAAGGGCTTTGCCGTTGTCGCTCAGGAAGTGCGCGAGTTGGCGCAGCGCTCCGCCAGTGCCGCAAAGGAGATTAAAAGCCTGATCGGCAATTCAGAGGTCGCTGTCAGCGAGGGCGTACGCCTGGTCAACGACACCGGCGAAGGCCTTTCTGCAATTGCCGAACTTGTGCAGCAGATCAACCAGCACATGGACGCTATCGCTACCGCCGCCCAAGAGCAGTCTATGGGGTTGTCGGAGATCAACAGCGCGGTCAACCACATGGACCAGGCGACGCAGCAGAACGCCGCAATGGTCGAACAGATGAACGCCGCCGGCACAGGTCTCGCGCAGGAAAGCAGCCGTCTGGGCGAATTGCTTGGCACTTTCCAGACCGGCGATGGAGGAACAGCCGCCGCCGGGCACCGTGCGTTGGGTCCTTCCAGGACATTGGCGCCAGCCCCCGTTAGAGCGTCAGCGCCTGTCTCTCGCCCGGTGCCTGCCGCACGCGGTAATATAGCGCTCAACAAACTGCAGCAGGAATGGTCGGAATTCTGATCAGAGCCAAGATAGCGCCAGCCCGGGCGGTGATGCCCGGGCTGTGTTCGTTTCAGCAAGCGCCATAGGGCTGTGGCACGGCTTTGTGTGCTGGGGTGGATTGGTTATAAGCGCCATGTTGAAGAACTACCGACCATCAAATCTCGGGCGCGTGGTGATGGTCGGCACACCGAATAATGGCAGCCAAGTCGCAGATTTCTTAAAAAAGGTGCCGCTGTATAAAACAGCTTTCGGCCCAGCCGGCCAGCAGCTCGTCACCGATCAGAGCTCGTTCGCCCATATTTTCAGTCCGGTGGATTTCGAACTGGGCATCATCGCCGGAACCCGAACCATCGATCCCGTCTCGTCATTGATCATTGGCTCTCACATATCCAACGACGGTAAGGTAACGGTAGAAAGCACGCGACTTGACGGAGCTGCTGACCATATCGCGATCGCGGCCAATCACACATTCATTCCATCGAACAAAGTCATGTGGGCGCAAGCCCTTTCGTTTCTTCGAAACGGCAGATTCCACCGATGAGCGCCTTGAGCAGGTTCGAACCGGAAACCCGTGGTTTGCGCACAGATTTGAGAATGTGATTTCAACCGTTTTCGCCGGTGAACAGATTGGCGCAATGGTGCGTCCTTTCGGTACCCACCTTGAGAAGGCCGACCGCGTGATTTATATGATGCGTGATGATCGATGCGCGATGAGGCGGATATGAGAACGACCTTGGCAATCGACGACGATGTGCTGATCGCCGCAAAAGCGATGGCAACCCAGCAGCACCGGAGCGTCGGCGAGGTCATTTCTGAGCTGGCGAGGCGTTCTCTGCGCCGACCGCCCAGCAGCGGCGAGCGCAATGGCATTCCTCTCCTGTCAACTCGGCCGGATACGCCGCCAGTGACGCTCGAAATCGTGAACGCCCTGCGTGACGAATTGCCGTGACTTTCCTGCTCGACGTCAATGTGCTGATTGCCTTAATCGATCCGGGCCATGTAGCCCATGATGATGCGCACGAATGGTTCGCGGCGATAGGTCAGACCGCGTGGGCTACCTGCCCCATTACCGAAATGGTGTCATCCGGATTGTCGGCAACCCCAAATATCCCAACTCTCCCGGTTCACCGTCACTCGTGATAGAAATTGTCCGCAAATTGCGGTCGCTCCCCGGTCACAGTTTTTGGCCGGACGATGTGAGCCTTGTCGGGTCAGGTGATATCGCTCCCACGAAAATTCTAACATCGGGGCAGGTAACTGACACCTACCTGCTTGCGCTAGCCAAGGCGCGTGGGGGCCAGCTGGCGACATTCGATCGCAAGCTGTCAGCAGCAGCGGTTACAAGGGGCAATTCTGCCTTGCACCTGATCACCACGAGTAGATCGTGAGCTCCCGTCGATCCATTATTCGATCTGCCTGGCTTAAAACGTGAACCCCATAGCAACAAGCCGGACGCTGGTCTCGAAGCTCTCGCCCTGCCAAAATCATTGACCCCGCTATTTTCAGTGTCAGTGGCGTAAAGGGTATTTATGGAACTGCCACTGGTCGATATGGTTTACCGCTTCTCTAGGCGGGCGGAATGTCATTTTTTGAGAGAGATCAGAGATCGCCAATAGTCTCGCTGGCGACAGTCCCGGCGAAGCTGCTACCAAAGAGGCCCTGAAAGCCGGGATTGATCTCGCCCGCAACGACCCGGCGCGCCACCAGCCTCGGCGACTTCGATGGCCCCGTGGTAGGGATTCGCGTCGCGCTCCACCTCAGTTGGATCTGCGGGAAGATTTTTCAGGTCGCCGGTCGGGAACGCTGCGACGTGCACGAAGGTCTCGATACCACCGCCTCGTCAGAGGCAGACAAAAGGAGCATTCGGGAAGCGACGGCGTCAGGGAAAACGACCTCCGCACGGAAGCCACCTTCCAGGCGGTTTTCCAAGCTGAGCGTGAGATCGTACACCGCTGCGATCTCCGACACGATGGCAAGACCCAGACCAAAGCCTGGTTTCAGACGGTCGAGACGGACACCCCGGCGCGGAAGATCGGGCAATCTCTCTGGCGACACGCCTGGGCCGTCGTCCTCGATCGTGAGACGGGAATGCCCATTATGTCGAACCGCGCTGACATGTATCCTGCTCTTGGCCCACTTGCAGGCGTTCTCAAGCAAGTTGCCCGCAAGTTCGCGGAAGTCGTGCGGATCAACGGGCACGCTGAAGCGCTCGGCAACGTCTATTTCCCAAGCGAGGCGCTCGCCTGCCTCAGTGTGTCGGAGCATTCGAACGATCTCGCTGATGGTCTTCTCGACGTCGGCGTCGCCACTTCGCTGATCGGGGCTCGGAGTGATACGGGCTCGGGCGAGCTCGTGCTCGACGTGCGAAAGCATGGTCTCGGCAAGATGGTCGAGTTCATCGGCGATCTCGACCTCGCCCTTCTCCCGGAGTGAGTACGCGTTGTTTGTGAGAACGGTCAAAGGCGTCTTTAGCCCGTGGGCGAGATCACTGGCCCTACTCCTGGCCTTCTCCATCGCCGCGGCCTGGCTTTGCAGCAGCTTGTTCAGTTGGTTGACAAGCGGTTGGACCTCGCGCGGGTAGGCCCCCGCCAGTCGGCTGGCCCTCCGGTCGCGAACCGCTTCCAGATCACGGCCGATGCGGTCGAGAGGTCTCAATCCGATCCAAAGCTGCCCGATCGACATCAACACGAGGAGCGCGGCAAGAACGGCGACGTAGGGCAGAATGTCGAGAGCAAATCCAAGGCGAGCGCTGTCGACCTCGTCGGCATTCACCGCCACCGCGATGCGGATGGGCCTCCTGCCCTCAGGCGCGGCCAACGACAGCACGCGTTCCTGAACAAGGACATCCTTCCCCTCCGGCCCGGAGAGACGATATTGGTGCATGATGCCGACAGGATGTGAATCCTGCGGCAGAGCCAGGACGTAGTCGAAGAGCGAGGAAGATCGGACCTCCGTCTTCCCCACAGGATCGTCGATCTGCCAGTAGAGCCCCCCATAGGGTATCAGGAAACGATTGTCCGGAGGGTTCTCGGACACCTGCAGCCTGCCTTCGGGCGAGAAGCGGATCACAGCGGCCAGGCGGTTTATGTGTCCGGTCAGCTCGTTCTGCACGCGCTTGCTATAGCTGTCCGCAAAAATCTGGACGAGAGCGACGGATGCAGCAGCCAGGCAGATCGACACGGCTATCAGCGACGTGATGATGAAGCGGCCGTGAAGCGACCTCATGTCCCCTCGCCCGATGCTATCTGGTACCCGAAGCCTCGGCGCGTGACGATCGCGTTCCTTCCAAGCTTCTTTCTCAGCCGTCCGATCAGGACCTCCACCGAATTGCTCTCCCGTTCAAAATCCTGGGTGTAAAGCTGCTCGGTAAGCTCGAGCTGGGAGATCGCGCGACCGCGGTTCTGCATCAGCACCGACAGGCATTTGTACTCCATGGGCGTGACATCCACAGGCATCCCGTCGACCATCACCGCGCGTCGGCGCGGGTCGATGGAAACGGGACCTGAAGACAGGACCGCACTGGCATGGCCAGAATATCTGCGCAGGACTGCGTGCAATCTGGCGAGAAGCTCCGCGATGCGGAATGGCTTGCCAAGATAGTCGTCGGCGCCAGCGTTGATCCCCTCGACGCGCTCCTCCCAGTTGCCGCGCGCGGTCAAGATGATGACCGGCATGTCACGACCGTTCGCCCGCCATTTCTTGAGGATCGATAGGCCGTCGATCTTCGGCAGCCCAAGGTCAAGGACGACTGCGGCGAAGTCCTCATGCTCGCCGGCGAACAGGGTGGCTTCTCCGTCGGTCTCGTGGACGACATTGAAACCGGCTTTGGTGAGCTGAGCGGCCACGTCACGGGCGATGAGCGGGTCGTCTTCGGCAAGCAACAGGCGCATCATTCGTTCTCGATTTCGACGATCCTGCCTGACGCGGCGTCCACTTCCACCTCGGTGACCTGACCGCCGCCCCTCAGAATCCGGAACTCGTAGATTATGCGATCGTCATGCCGATCGACACTGATATCGATCAATTCGCCGGGCGACTTGGCGAGGACTTTCGCCTTCAGTACGGTCAGAGACAGGATTTTCCCTTCGTGGACCTGTTTAGGAAGGTCCTCGTGCGACGGCAGGTCATCCGCTTCGCGGGAACGACCAGGGAAATCGTCGGCATGTGCGTTCGCTACCGGAAGCGACGGCCACAGAAGAACAAGGCAGACGAACGCGAGCGTGCGGGTCGGGTACATCGCCGGAGAATATCCTACCGAAGGTGACAATAAGCTGACAATCGCGATCAGGTCGCCGTCAGGTCGCGCCCCATAGGTTCGAGGCCGACCAGATGAGCAAAACCGCTCCTGGGATGATGGAGAAAGACCAATGAAGAAAATCATGTTCGCAACCCTCCTGCTCGCCACCGCGTCGATCGGCGTTGCCCGCGCCGAAGAAGGTCAGAATTGCACGCAGGCTTCCAAGGACAGGTGGTTGAGCGAGGACGGCATCAAGGAAAAGGCCAAGGCCGCGGGCCTCGAGGTGCACCGGGTCAAGGTGGAGGGCAGTTGCTACGAGGTCTACGCCGTCGATACGAAGGGCAAGAAGGTCGAAACCCTGTTCAACCCCGAGACCGGCGCAGTGGTCGGCAACGAAAGCGAATGATCATGCGCAGGATGGATACGGATGCGGCGGGCGCTGGCTCGCCGCCAAAGATCAGGGTCTGGGACCCGGTCGTGCGGATGTTCCACTGGGGTCTGGTGGGCCTGTTCGCGTTTTCCTTTCTGACGGGCGACGAGTGGAAACAGGCGCATATTCTGTCGGGCTACGCCATCGTCGGTCTCCTGCTCGTGCGGATCATCTGGGGCTTCGTCGGCAGCCATCACGCGCGCTTTTCCAACTTCATCTACGATCCGATCACGACCCTCGGCTTCATGCGTGACAGCCTGGCCATGCGCGGCAAGCGCTACATCGGCCACAATCCGGCCGGAGGCGCGATGGTGTTCGCGCTGCTCGTCGCGATCTCGGGCATTGCCACGACCGGGTACATGATGACGACGGACGCCTACTGGGGAGTGGAATGGGTGGAAGAGGCGCATGAACTGCTGGTCAATGTGACGCTTGGCCTCGTCGGCCTTCACATCGGGGGCGTCCTCTTGGCAAGCATCGAGCACAGGGAAAACCTTGTCCGAGCGATGGTAACCGGCAGGAAGCGAGCTGACTGATATCGACTCGCGGGCCGAGCATGGCTTGAAGCCGCGCGAGGGATCTAGCAGGATTCGTTGCCCACTCGAACGAGCCGATTTCATCCTTCGGCGTTAGGAACGACCTTGGGGGGCGCAGGTGAACATCCTGGCTTCGTCAGCGGCCTGAATGAAAGCCTTGCGCGCGGTCTCCTGCGAGACATGCCCGCTTACGGCCGCGGCGCAGATCTCTCTCGCGAATGCGTGCTCTCTACGCGAGCCTTTCCATCGGTTGGCGAGAAACTCGAGCGCCTCGCTCGCTCCGCCAACAGCCTCAGGGGCGTTCATTCCCACCTGGACGAAAACAGGCTCCGACCAGGTTCCTTCAATCTGTTTCTGGGACGTCATCCTCGATCTCCTGAACGTTTCGAACTGCGAGCGGGCATCATGACGAGGGCCGGACCACGATCAGGCGCTGGCTGATGGCGTCAGGATACCGCGTTCGACCGGCGTGGACGTTGATATCGATCAAGCCAGGCATGATCGCACCTGAAATCACCTTGTTCTCGCCTTAGCCGGCTCGCTCCTCGGTGTCGCTTCAGCCGCGATCGTTCCTCGGTGACGCAGGTGGCTGACGTCGCAATCATGGGGCGGCGCGAAGGCGATCGGTCCGTCCTCGACGACTCGAACCATACAAGCGGTTTGATCCAGCGCAATGTGTGAAGCCAGTAGGCAGCCTATTCTCAAAGGCCGCTCCAACTCGTGGAGGACAACGCTTAAATAGGAGATTCAGGATGTCCATGTTCAGACTGCCAACGATCGCTCTGCTGACCTTGCTTGGTGCTGTCGGTGCCATGGGCAGCGCCTCCGCCCAGACGAAAAGTCCAGACACGGCCCAGTCGGAGGCTAAGCCTGAGGCCGAAGGATCGGAAATGATGCCAGGCATGATGGGCCGCAACATGATGCCATCTGGCATGAATGAAGGAATGCGCATGATGGGGCCAATGCGCGGTCATATGATGAAGATCATGTTCGTCATCGCCGATAGCGATGGGGACGGCGCAATTTCTTTCGAAGAATTGACCGCAATCCACAAACGCGTCTTCGACGCGGTCGATGCAAACAATGACGGCAAAGTCACACCTGAAGAAATGCAGGCATTCATGCAAGACATGTGATTGGACGCTGGGCATTTGCCGGCCGTTCCATGGGAGCCTAAAGGAGACTCCTCATGACCTACACGCTCGATAGAACGCTCTGGGCGACCAGTTTCGATGATGCGGTCGGCAGAACCAAAGCGGCTCTCATCAAGCACGGTTTCGGTGTTCTGACGGAGATCGATGTCAAGGCAACCATGAAAAAGAAGATCGACGCCGACATCGATGACTACCTCATCCTCGGAGCCTGCAATCCGCGCATGGCGTTCGAGGCGATGAAACTGGAACCGAAGGTGGGGGCCATGCTGCCGTGCAATGTCATCCTGCGCGGGGTCGATGGCGGCAATGTCATGGTGAGCGCCATCGATCCGGTCGCATCCATGCAGGCGATCGACAACGAAATGCTGACCAGTCTGGCAGGCAGGGTCCGCTCGATGCTCGCCCAGACGGTGGCCGAGATCTGACGATTACGAGTTCCGGCCCCCGAGTTCTGAGGAGTCGAACTTGCGTCGGCTCCTCTTTCGTTGCGACCAGAACCGCAACATCCTAAAAACTCACCCCGTCCTCAAGCTGGGCGTGCAGGAGGGGGCGGAAAGTTACCCGTCAGACTGCGGTGCCAACCAGCGCACCGATCCCCGCCGTCAATGCCATAGCGAAAGCGCCCCAGAAAGTGACGCGGGTGGTGGCCCTCCAGACGTTGGCGCCGCCCGCTTTCGCACCAATAGCGCCCAGCAGCGCGAGGAAGGCCAGAGACGCGGTTGCAACGGTATAGATCAGCACCGAGGCGGGCGAAAGTACGACCATGAGCAGGGGCAATGCGGCCCCCACCGCAAACGTGACGGCCGACGTCAAGGCCGCCTCAACCGGCCGGGCCGCCATGTGTTCGACGATACCGAGTTCGTCGCGCGAATGCGCGTCGAGTGCATCATTTGCGGTCAGTTGGATCGCGACTTGCCTGGCCAGCTCGTCGGTAAGACCGCGTTTGACGTAGATCTCCGTCAGCTCCTCGTACTCAGCTTCGGGTTGCGTCTCCAACTCGATCCGTTCTCGCGCGAGATCGGCTTCCTCGGTGTCCGCTTGGGAGCTTACCGACACGTATTCGCCGGCCGCCATGGACATTGCGCCCGCGACCAGACCAGCGACGCCAGCTACCAGGATCTGCGAGGGTCCGGCGGACGCGGTAGCGACGCCCATGATCAAGCTCGCCGTCGAGACGATTCCATCGTTGGCGCCGAGGACGGCAGCCCGTAGCCAGCCGATGCGGGAGACCAGGTGATGTTCCGAATGCAGTCTGCTCATGCGCGTCTCCAGGACAAAGTCGATTTTGACGTAGTGAGTGCGAGATTAACCGATGAGCGCAACGTCGATCACGAGCAACGCGGCACTCGCGATCACACCTGCGACGGGCACCCAGAACGGGCAAATGAATACACCCGGAGGCAGCGCTATGGTCTCGGTCATCTTTATGCGGATCAGCGCTAGGTTTACCAAAGTGAACAGCCCCAAAGTGCACTGCGATGTCAGCTTGGCGAGACCTTCGAGCGGTACGAAGATAGCAAACACAAGGATCGCCGTAGCCCCGATCAAAGTGGCGACGATCGGCGTTCCCGTGTGAGGGTTCAGGCGTCCGAGCACCTGGGGGAGGTTTCCCTGTTGGACCAGGCCGTAGATCACCCGAGAGATCAGAATCATGTGCACGATGATCCCGTTTAACGTCGCGATGATCGCGATCGCACTCATGGTCACGAGCGGCATGCCCGTCAGGCGTTCAAAGACGAGTGCGAGGGGCGCGGGCGACCTTGCCAGTTCGTCCGGAGGAACAGTGACCACAGCGACCCATGTGACGCCGGCATAGATGACGGCAGTCAGCCCTAACGTCACGAAGAGCGCGCGAGGCAGAGTCTTCGACGGCGTCTTCATCTCTTCGGCAATGTTGACCAGGTGTTCGAAGCCGATGAAGGAGAACACCGCAATCATGGCGGTACCGAACACGCCGACCCAGGCCGTGGGATTGCCGCCGGGCCATGCCTCCGGCAGGCGTTCGATCAGGCCAACACCTTCGGAGAACCCCGCTCCGACGATGAGGAGCAGACCACCGACCTCGATGAGCGTCATAACACCTGCGAAAGTGATCGAGCTGGCTGTCGCCAGGCATGAAATAGCAGCCATTGTCAGCACGACGCCGGCGATGATCGAGGATCCAGGAAGCGGAAGGAGGACGCCTACATATCCAGCACTACCAGCGCTGATCGTCGCTGCCGAGATGCTCGCCGTCACGATGACCAGCAACCCGGTCAAGATCGTGAACCATCGCAGTCTAAATGCCCTGTCGACATAGGCGGCTTCACTTGCGCTGACGGGCATTCGCGTGCCGAGTTCCGCAAACGAGGCCGCGCTCAAGCCCATGACTGCGGCGGCACCCAGGAACGCAAGCGGTGCATGCATGCCCGCCCGCCCGGCGGCGACGCCGACGAGCACGTAAATACCCGCGCCTATGGTAACGCCGAGACCGTACAGGACGGCGTGCGACAGGGTTAGCGTGCGTGCTAGTCTCGGCCGTATCCCGGCGGCTTCGGCGGTCGTTGAATTCACTTCGCGCTCCCATTGTCGCAAGCACGTCCTCCTGAATTCAATACCGGATCTCGGCCATCAAGGATTTGACCACGATCAACTTCCGCAGACTTCCAGTTGGAAAGGCACCGGTGTGAACGTCCGGTTATCCTGGCGCTCTTCGAAGGAGAGGCGGAATTCTGGCACGCGGCGCCGTGCCGAGGCCAGAGAAGCCGGAGCGCCGGCAATTGCGTTACATCAATGCCGAGTTGAGACGAATGGAGATAGATGATTGCAATCGTGGCGGTCCGCGAGAGATGGAGCAGGACATGACGGCACAATATTTTCTCCCTCTGGCAACATATCCCGATTCAAGTTCCGGATTGATCATATCGAACGCCGTAACGTTTGCTGGGTATTACAGCGCGCATCTTCACGCGTGCGCGCTAACAGTCGCGATTCCGCACATCCCCAACGCATGGTCGTCTTTGCTGCTCGATACTCCGAAGATGATCGAGCATGCCGAGATTTTGAGCCGCGATCGTGCCGCAACGCTGGTTTCAGCGGCAACGAACCTCGCAGCGAGCGCCGAGGTTGAATTATCTTGTCGAACGGTGAAAACCGCCTTGCCCTTATTGCACGACACGGCAGCCACGGAAGCACGTTTTTTCGATCTGGCTATTCTCGAATGTATCGCGGACGTTCCGGATACCCGTATTGTCGCCGAAGCGGTCATATTTGGATCCGGCCGGCCGGCCATGATCTTTCCCAACAAGACCCTTGCCGGCCCAATCGACCATCTGGTCATTGCCTGGGACGGAAGCCGAGCCGCCGCTCGGGCCGTCAACGATGCAAATCCATTCATTAACAAGGCCAAGCGGGTTTCGGTGCTATCCCTGACGGGCGAAAAGCCGCTGCCGGAGCCAAGCGGAGCGCACCTTGCTGAGATCCTGGTTTCGAGCCGCGTCAATGCAAGCTCAACGGCCGCGCGGTTTACTTCGTCATCCATCGGTTTGAGCATTCAGCAAACAGCACTGGAACTGGGCGCCGATCTGCTGGTCATGGGAGGATTTGGACACTCGAGGTTACGCGATTTTGTCCTTGGCGGAGCAACCGATGGCGTGTTGCACGAGCCTCTTTTGCCCGTCCTCATGTCACATTGACGAACTGTCCCCGCCGTAGCTTATGACTGGCTTCGGCTGCTATCGAGCGGCGGGACCTTACCGGGTTCGAACGGCGTGGACGTTGACATCGATCAAGCCAGGCACTTTCGACGCGAAATACGAAGCTTGACAACCATCAATGACGTCCTCCTGGCGAAGACGATAATCGGCGAAATCACATACGGAGTTCGCCATGGATATCCCCGTTCCTCCTTCTCCAACATGATCAGTATGGCAGCGGCGTCGCTCGTGCTGCCATTCCTGCCGCTCCTTGCCAAGCAGATACTGTTAAACAATCTGCTGTCGGATCTGCCGGCGATGGCAATCGCCACGGACAAGGTCGATCAGGCAGACCTTCGGCGTCCGCAGCGTTGGGACATCTCCCGCATCAAGAGGTTCATGCTGTGGTTCGGGCCGCTAAGTTCTCTCTTCGATCTGGCGACGTTCGTCGTTCTGCTGGCAGTGTTTTCCGCCGGACAGGACGAGTTCCGCTCCGCATGGTTCGTTGAATCGCTCATGACGCAGTTGGCGACCATGCTCGTCATCAGGACGCCGGGTCCGATCTGGAGGAGCCGGCCCAGTCCGCTGCTATTCGGCACGGCGATCGCCGTCGGTGCCGCGGGAGTGACCATCCCCTACACCGCGGTCGGCGGGCTTTTTGGTTTCGTTCCGATCCCCCTCGAAATTCTCACAGTGCTTTTGGGTATCAGCTTGTTCTACGTAGCAGCTCTCGAGACCGTGAAGATCTTCTACTTTACGACGCTGTCTACGGAGGACCATTCACAGCCCCGAACATCACGCCGTCGGCCTCGCACTCGAACAAGGCGCCATTCAAAATAGGCGCGATCGCTCAGCGCGGGAGCGCGGAATCTCAAAATGCACTCATATTTCGTGGTTGCCGGCGCCATCGAACTTCGCGGCGTCCCTGATGAGCCGGAACTTCACCTGGGTCACCCTGAGGTCACGATACCAGTCCACGATCGCCCCCCAAGGATCGACGATCTTCGCCAGTCCCGAGACGAAGGCGACGACGGTGCCTATCTCGGTCTTGCCGGTGACAACATAATATCCCCCGAGGACGAAAATGCCGACATAGCCCAATTGCGCCATGAGATTCATGAGAAAGTTCATGGCGTACTTGTAGCGGTAGATCTCCATGTTGGCTGAGAAGATCGCTCCGATGCGCGAAGTTTGAGGATCCTCTCCCTGGCCACCTTCGATCGCATGCACCATGCCTTCGCTGACGTCGCGCATGATGGCGACCTTCGCCTCGACCCGGCGGTTGATCGCGGCCTGCATCATCGGGACGAACGCAATCTGCGGGGCGAAGGTCGCTGCGACGGCCAGCATCATCAGCGGCTGGAGATAGATCAGGTAGCTGCAGACGGTGACAAGGATGCCGACCTGCAGCAGCGGCTCGGAGATGCTGGTTCCAACGAAACCGCCGACCGGCTCGGCTTCCGAAAGAACAATCGAAAGCTCGACGCCCTCGAGCATGGATTCTGATGGCGGCGTCTCGGCCTGATGCAGAACACGCGCCCGCAGCCAGAGCGTGCCCTTCTCGCCCACCCAGCTTCTGTAGAGATTGAGGGTGAATTTTATCGCGCCCTCCAACACTGCCACCGCGAGATAGAGGGATACGAGAAAAAGAAGCGCCCCGTATGACGCTTGCTGGGTTGCCTCATTGACGATCCGGCGCTGGAGTTCGAGAGGCGCCGCTCCTATAACAAACAGAACCAGGGACAGCCCGGCGATCAACGCCTGATGACGCCTTCCCATCAGCCAGATGAAACCGAACAGTTCGGAGGGCATCGAAACCGTTGCGCTTCCGGTCTTTTGCGAGAAGCGGCCGGGCAATCCAATCCTGGAGCTCCAAATGTTCATCGCGCACTCACGGGTCAGAGAGAGAGCGCTCGACCCGCCCGCTTCGAGAGTCGTCGGATGGTTTCACCAGCAGGACGCCCACGACCGTCCCGACCATGAGGATCAGGATGACGAGGAGAAGCCTCGACATGACAGCGTCTGCAATGACCCTGACAAACATGACGGAAACTCCAGGGACGATTTCATCGTTTGAGGGGGCTCACCATGCGGAAGCCAGGGTGATCTTGTTCACCACGCCGCCGACGCCGCGGACGCTTTCCGCCGCCACCCTGGCCGCTGAGCGTTCCAGCTCCGTCTCGACCTCCCCCCTCAGGGTGACGACCCCGTTGGAGACGGTGGCCTTCACGATAGGGGGCTTAATTTCGAGCTCGGCTTCCAGGCGGCTACGAACGGCGGTCCCTAGGGCCTCGTCGCCGGAAGCGGTGCACTGCCGTGGAACATCGAGAAGAGCCCGCATCAAGTCGCGACGGCTGATTATTCCGGCGAGGCTGCCGTTCTCGACGACGGGCAGGTGTTTGATGTCGTGGGCCTGCAGGAGTTCTGCGAGCTGGCTCGCGGTGGCCGTCGGGGCGGCGCTGACGACAGGCGTCGACATCACGTCCTTGACGCGCCAGCTTCGGGCCTTCACATAGTCGGCCAGTGCATCTTCGCGGTCGCGCGTATGCGGTACCGCCCGTCTCGCCCAAGAAGACGCCACCCGGCGCAGCAGGTCCCCCTCGGTGACGATGCCCGTGAGCCGCCCTTCGCCATCGACCACTGGCACCGCGCCGATCTTGCTGGCGTTGACGATCTCGACGGCTTCCCTGACGTTGTGTCCCTCGTCGAGCGTCGTCACGGGGGTCGTCATGATGTCTCTAGCAAGCATCGGGCTGTCTCCTTGTTGATCAAAACAATTACGGAGCCAACACACGCCGAGCGCATTGACGTGGATCAAGCCTGACACGAAGCCGCGGGAGGCCGTCTTCGCGCGTCGCCGTCTCCGGAGCCTTCCGACGAAGTGCGGCATCAGGCTCGCCGGCATTGCAACCTTTTGCAGGATCAAGACGTTATGGTTCGTTCTCGTCCTCGCGCGGCACACCAAAGTCTTTCCGCGCCGTCGCAAGGAGTCTTATGCAGCATTCCGTCAAGCTGGTATCCGTCGGTACCACAGTTCCGCCACATGTCATCGAGCAGCGTGACGCTGCGCGAGCGTCGCACACCGCGTTCTCATCGCGATTTGACGATTTCGAAAAGCTGGCAAGGGTGTTCGAAAACTCGGGGATTCGACGCCGCTATGGCGTCCGGCCGATCGAGTGGTATCTCGAGACGTCGGGATGGCCCGAACGGAACCTCGCTCATATCGAGGGCGCGTGTGCGATGTTCATGTCCGCCGCCAGGAAGGCTCTGGCGTCGGCGCACCTTACAGCAGTCGACGTCGACACGATTGTAACGGTCTCCTCGACTGGTATTGCGACACCCAGTCTGGAAGCGAGGGTAAGCAGAGAGCTGGGTCTCCGGGACGACGTCGAACGGGTGCCTGTGTTCGGCCTCGGCTGTGCCGGCGGAATCTCCGGGCTTTCAATCGGGTCACGGCTGGCGGCATCCCGGCCAGGCTCGGTCGTGCTAGTGGTCGCCGTCGAGACCTGCACATTGGCATTTCGCATGGACAAGCTTACGAAGGCGAACATCGTGGCGACCGCCCTCTTCGGTGACGGGGCTGCCGCCTGCGTAGTCCGTGCCAGCGAGGCCGGTCTGGCCGAGATCGAATTTGCAGGCCAGCATACGTGGCCCGACACGCTGGACATCATGGGGTGGAGCGTCGATCCGGAAGGTCTAGGCGTGATCTTCGACCGTGCGATACCACCGTTCGCCGAAACTCACGTGCTGAAGGGCGTAACGTCCATACTCGCCCGATCAGATCTCACTCCTGCCGACGTCGACCGGTTTGCGTGCCACCCCGGTGGATCCAAGGTCATCACCGCCTTGGAATCGGCACTTCAACTGAGCCAGGGAACCCTCGACAAGGAACGTGAGGTTCTCTGGGACTATGGCAACATGTCGTCGCCAACCGCGCTGTTCGTACTCGAAAAGCTTCTTGCGCAGGGACTACCCAGGAGAACCGTCCTGACGGCGATGGGACCGGGCTTCACGCTTAGCTGCCTCTCGTTGAGGGCTGCAGCATGATCCCCTCTGTCATTCTTCTCGCCGCTGTCACGCTAGAGCGGGTGGTCACACGGTTGAGATGGGCGTAAATGAAGCCGAGGCCGGGCGTCGTTCCCCAATGTCCGAGAAGGGCGAGGCTTGATTTGTACCGGCCGAAGCGGCTCGCGCAGAAGTTAGCGGTCGATGAGTTCGAGTTCACGCTCGGTCGGCGGTGGGCTGCCATGTCCAGACATGTTCGACCCTTAAAGCCTGTGCCGGCTGATAACTTCGATCGCTTCTTCGGCGATGACCTGTTCCTCGTCGGTCGGAATGACAAGGGCGACGATTTCGCTTTCCCTCGCGCTGATCACGGTCGCATTCATCTTGTTCGCGGGCTCGCTCAACGAGAGACCCAGCCAGCCCAGATGGTGGGCCACGCCATTGCGTATCTCCGGCTGATGCTCGCCTATGCCGGCGGTAAAGACGATGGCGTCCACTCCGCCCAGAGAGACGGCGAGCCTTCCTATCTCGCCGGCGATCCTGAAGCAGAAGAGGTCGAGGGCTTCTCTTGACGCCGGATGGAAGTCCTCCAGCAGGACCCGGACTTCGCCACTTTTCCCTGAGACGCCGAGCAGGCCGCACCGGTGATAGAGGAAATCCTCCAGACTATCTGCGTCGTGAAAATTGTTGCGCAAAAGGTGGACGACAGCGCCCGGATCGAGCGAGCCTGGCCGGGTCGACATCGGAATTCCGTCCAGCGGGGAGAAGCCCATGCTGGCGTCTATGCTCACGCCGTCGACCATGCCGCAGAGGCTCGCGCCGCTTCCAAGATGCGCACAGATGACACGGCCGGCGGCCAGGTCTGGATCGTGTTTCCTGAGTTCGCCGGCGACGTACTTATAGGAAAGACCGTGGAAGCCGTATCTGCGGATCCCGGCGTCATGCAACTCTCTTGGAATGGCGAGCCGTGAGGCAAGACTGCTCTGCGACGAATGGAACGCGGTATCGAAGGACGCTGTCTGCAGTATGTCCGGATATGCGCTCCGGACTGCGCGGACGATGGCAAGCGCAGGAGGAAGGTGCACCGGCGCAAGATGCGTCAGGTCTTCCATTCTGAGGACGACCTTGGGTTCCAGCAGAACGGGGCCATCGAAGACCTGTCCCCCATGGACGATGCGATGGCCGGCCACCACGGGGTCGAATCCTCTGCGGACGATGCAATCGACGACCTGCGAAACCAGCCGCGCGTCGATCGCTGTGCTGGAGGGAAGATCGACGGCCTCGTCCCCGTCAGAAAATCGGAAGGTGAATCTTGACTGGTCTCCGAGCGTGGCAACACCGCCTCCCAGCCGGAGTGCCAGACCCTCCTTCAGCCTGAAGACGCCGACCTTGAGGCTGGAGGCCCCGGCATTGAAAGTGACGGCAACCCTATCCATGGCCCGAAGCCCTGGAGCGTGCCGTCCCAGCAGATTTCCCTGCCACCTTCGTTGCGGCCTGACCGGCTGGCTCCTTGTTTGCCTCTTCGAAGAACTCGCATGCATACTCCAAGACGGCCTTCTCGTCTTCCGACGACAGTCCGAACGGCGCGCACTGCTCCTTCATGGGCCGCAGGACCTTCTTCTTCAAAGCGGCGACCGCAAAGGAATTCTTCGAAATGAGAACCTCCCTCAGGCAGGTTATAGCGACGACCTCCAGGACGGTTAGCTTGCCTTGCACCTCGCCCTGGGTCGGTATCGTAAAGCGCTCTCCGCCGCGCTTGCAGTCACAATCCATGATTAACATTGCCGTCTCTCCTCCCTTCGACCGCAGCAACATCATCCGGGTCCAGGGCGCGTCGAAGTCTGCGCAGCACGACCGCGCGGCCCTTCTCGTCGGCGACGGATTTCAGACGATCGGACAGGTCCAGAACGAACCGCTGATAGTCGTTGTTCCAGTCAGGCCTGCCGGGCACGACCGGCTTGATACGCGCGGGCGTTCCGTCTTCGATGAGGCGTGCACCCGCCGGTGAAAGCTCGTAGGCATCATCCAGCGACGGGCAGACGACCTTTGCAGAAACTTGCTTCGGGAGCCGGGCGGACATCGCTTCACGAGCGCTCTCCTCTCCATGGACAAGGAAGATCTCCTTCCGGATCGGTTGCCGACCGGCAACCCACGCATCCAGTTCGCTTGCATCGGCATGTCCGCTGTAGGCGTCGAGCGTGGCCATCCTGGCGCAGACGTGAATCTCCTCGCCCTGGATGCGGATATCGGTCGCGCCCTCCTGCAGGATGCGGCCGAGCGTGCCCGCCGCCTGGAACCCGACGAACAGCACTGTGCACTCCTTTCGCCAGAGCCAGTTCTTCAGGCGGTGGCGGATTCGTCCCGCCTCGCACATTCCGCTTGCCGCGATGATAATGTGAAAGCCACGGACGAGATCGAGCGCCTTCGACTGCTCGGCCGTCTCGGTGAAGCGGACGTTCGGCGCGTTGAGCGCGCGAAGGAACGCCTTGCCGTGTCCGAGGTCGGCCGCATGCTTTTTAAATGTCTCGGTCGCTCGCGACGCGAGCGGTGAATCTATCATGATAGGGCACCGCGGCACCTCTCCTTCGTCCATGAGGGCGACGAGGTCAGTCAGCACCTCCTGCGTCCTCTCGACAGCGAAGGAGGGAATAAGAAGAACGCCGCCGGGGCTGTTCGAGGTCGCGACCACTTCGCGCAGCCGGTCCCGTCGATCCTTCAGAGCGTATTCTTCTCGTTCCCGGTTTCCGTATGTGCTTTCGCAGATGAGGTAATCAACCCCGGAAGGCGCCCTAGGGATATTTTCGAACAGCTTGTTGCTCGCGCCGACATCGCCGGAGAACAAAATTCTCGTCGCGCGGTCGGCGCCAGGAGTCTCGACTTCGATCGATGCGGAACCCATCAGATGTCCTGCATTCCAGTAACGGAACCTTACGGCGCCAACGGTCTCCCGCCACTCGCCGTATTCGACCGCGATGAACTGCGGCAGCATGCTGCGGGCGTCATCGGCGGTATAGATGGGCTCCACCGTCTCTCGCGCCCTTCTTCGATTCCTTCGGTTGAGCTGCCGGACTTCCGACTCCTGGATGTGACCCGAATCCTGCAGCATGATCGTGCATAGGTCGATCGTTGCTGCCGTTGCAAAGATTGGCCCGCCATATCCCGCCTTCGCGAGCTTCGGAAGCAGGCCCGAATGGTCGATGTGCGCATGTGTGAGCAGCACTGCGTCGACTTTTTCTGGATCTAATGGCAGCGGCTTGTAGTTCAGTTCCTTTTCCGATTTGGATCCTTGAAACATCCCGCAATCAACGAGAATGCGCGCCCCAGCCGTCTCCAGCAGGAAGCACGATCCGGTCACCGAGCCCGCGGCGCCGTAGAAGTGAAGGATCGGATTCGCCATGATAGCTCCTATGTGTTGTCAGACACTTTAAGGCACCCCGGACGACCGCACGTTGACGAAGGTCAAAGAGGTGTTCGCGGCTCGCCTGACGGGCAATTTTGGGGAGATGCAGGCCGTCGCCGGGTTCAATTGACGAAGCGCGACACCAGAAATTTTGGACAGCGCATCATACCCCGCGAGGCCAACGGGCTTCGGAACCCAACAGGAGGTAGAAATGACGGACCTAGGAATCCAACAGGACATACTCGACCTGGCGTTCGAACCCAGCATCGATGCCGCCCATATCGGCGTCTCGGTGGAAAATGGCATTGCGACCCTCTCCGGTCATGTCCCGACGTATGCAGAAAAAGCTGACGGCGGAGGACGTTGCAGCGCGGATGAAAGGCGTCCGGGCGGTGGCTGTGGAGATTGAGGTGCGATGCCTAGGCCGCAAGCAGCATGCGGACGACCAGATCGCCTCGCGGGCGATCGACATCATCGCCTGGAACACGGCGCTCCCCGACGGACCGGTTCATGTAAAGGTGGACGACGGCTGGGTGACATTGTCTGGCGAGGTGCGCTGGCAGTTCCAGAAAGCTGCCGCCGAGCATGCCGTCACGAAGCTCGGCGGCGTGGTCGGCGTCCTCAATCTGCTGACGATACGGCCGTGCCCGACGGTGCCGGACGTCCGCCGTCGGATCGAGGACGCGCTGAAACGGAGTGCCGAAGTCGACGCTGGAGGCATCTCGGTCAAGGTTCAGGACCACAAGGCTGTTCTCGAAGGCGGTGTGCACGCCTGGCACGAGCGCGGCGTCGCAGAACGGACGGCCTGGTCTGTTCCAGGCATTGCCACCGTCGAGAACTACATCCGCATCAACTGAAAAAGAGGGAGGGGTCGTCGCCCCCTCCCTCTCTCCCCGCCCACCGTACGCCACCCCTCGGCGTAGCGGAGGGTTGACCGTCAGGCCGCCTTGACCGTAATCTTCTTGCCGTTCTGCTGCCGCTCGGGCGTCTTCGGCAGCGAGACTTTGAGAACCCCGTTGGAAAAGTTCGCCTCGATCTTCTCGCTGTCCACGCCGCGCGGCAATTCCAGGCTTCTATGGAAGGATCCGTAACGCCGTTCGGAGAGGTAATAGTCGTTTTCTTTTTCCTCCTTGGTCTCGTTCTTCTCACCCTTGATGGTCAGCACACCGTCGGCGAGTGTGACGTCGAGATCCTTGGCGTCGACGCCCGGAAGCTCGGCTGACAGCTCGAAGGCCTTGTCGGATTCAACGAGGTCGACGGCTAGCAAGCCGGGCGAGAACGCAGCCGGCATCCTGCTGAAGGCCCGGTCGAAGATCGACGCGCTTCCGAATTCGCTGAACACGCGGTCGATCTCGGACCGGAGGCTGTGGAGGGGCCACCAGCGCTCGACCGGCGCCGCCGGCCTTGCTTCTGTCTTTACGGAAAGTTTCGATGCATCTGCCATTGTCATTCTCCTTCTCTCAACAATGCCGTCGTTCAGAGGCGGCGACGCGCAGATAGAATAGTCGATTGCATTCGCCGTCTTTGATCACCGTCAATCGCCCTGGCTTTTGTCTTTCGGGCCCTGCCCCGGGAGTCAGGATTGACCTGGGACAAAGCCCCAACCGCAGGACCATGCAAACATTCCTGTCGATCGACGAGGAAAACGCCATGCCGTCGGAATATTTTGTCCGCCCGCTCCATATGGACGATGCGCTGCGCGCCTACAGCCTAATCCAGGTGGCGGCTCCGTGCTTTTCTGCCGAGGATTGGGCGCAAGTGGTGGCGAGCGCCGATCGGTGGACGCTCGTCTCGTTAAAGGATCCGGCAGGTTACGTGCGTGGGCTGGCCGTCTACCGGATCGGCACGCATCCGATCGCCGGTCGATTGATGGACATTCCGATCTTCGCGGTGGCGAGCGTCATTGACGACGTGACCATCGCGAACCTCCTGTTCACCTCGCTGCGAAGGCGATCGGCGGGATGCGACTTCATGCGGTTCTGGGCGCAGTTTCCAGGTGATTTCTCAGAGATCGAAAGTGAAGACCGTTTTCGTCGCTGGGATCATGGCCTCATGGTCAGGGTTGACCAGAAGCCGTCTCCGGCCTTGCTGTAAAGAGATATCCGACGCCGCGGACGGACTTGATCAGGCTAGGATTGGCCGGATCCGTCTCTATCTTGCGCCGCAGCCTCACGATCAGCGCGTCGATGGTGCGGTCGAAGCCGTCGCGGCCACGCTTGTGCGTCAAGTCCATCAGTATGTCACGGGTCATGACACGCCCTGCATGGGTGGCGAATACATGCAGCATGTCGAACTCTCCCGTCGACATCGCCACTTCGTTCCCGGCCGGGTTGGTCACCGCTCTCCGTTCCACTTCAAGTCGCCATCCCGCGAAACGGAGCACGCCGGCTTCCGGGGGGGCGGGTGCGTTGGAAACTGTTCGTCTTCGCAGAACCGTCCTCACGCGGGCGAGGACCTCCCGGAGATGGAATGGCTTGCCTATATAATCGTCCGCGCCGACCTCCAGACCGACGACGCGGTCCATCACATCGTCGCGGCCGGACAGCATGATGATGGGAACGTCCGAACCTGAACGGATTTCCCTTGCGAGTTGGAGTCCGTCGCAGTCTCCCGGCAGGACGACGTCGAGCAGGACGGCGTCGAATTTCGTCCCCGCCATTCTGGCGCGCATCTGTGAGCTGCTGCCTGCCACGTCGACGTCGAATCCCTCCTCGCCGAGATACTGCGCAAGCATTCTCTGGATCCGGACATCGTCGTCCACGACAAGTATGCGGGTCCGTCTGAGAGTTCCGCTCGTCATTCCGGCTTTCTTCGCCTGTTACGGATTGTTACACAATCGCACTAAGTCTTACGCTTCTCGCATTCCGGTGTCATCAGGCTTCGGTCAAATCCAGGCCACGCAACGGCAGATGGAGCCACGACATGCAAGCGGTATCAAACATCCATTCACTCGAACGGCCACCGCCGCATGGAATGATCGACTTCGCGCCCCTGTTCATGCGCCAGACCATCGAGGCTGCCCAGTCGGGAACCACGATCTTCTTCGAGGGCGACGCCGCCCGCCATGTGTTTCGCATCGTCCGCGGGAATGTCCGCATATGCCGGTTCCTTCCCGACGGCCGCCGCCTCATCATCGGTTTCCTTGGCGCGGGCGACCTGGTCGGCTTGTCATTTCGTAACCGCTACATGTTTGCAGGCGAGGCTATCGATGACGTGGCCTTCACCCGGATGAACAAGCGGACGCTGGAAGAGGAACTGCAACTCGTGCCTGATTTCCGGCTTCAGCTTCTGTCGCAACTTCGCGACGAAATCTCGGCGGCACAGGACCACATGCTCCTGCTGTCGCATAAGAACGCCGAGCAGCGTGTCTGCACCTTCCTTCTTCATCGGCTGGAGCGGAACGAGGGGCGGGACGGCCGGGCGATCAGTCTGCCAATGGTGCGCGCCGACATCGCCGACCATCTCGGCATGACGATCGAGACCGTGTCGAGGACGCTTACCAAGCTGGTCGCCAAGGGCATACTATTGCCTGCGGACAAGCATCAGTTCAAGGTTGCAAGCCGGTCGTCACTGGCCCGCGCCGCCGACGAAGACCCGGACGACGTGTTCGAGGACGAAGACGCAGGAGCGCGCTATGGTGGAACACGCTACCAGTGAGACGGACCTGGACCGGATCGTGCGCATGTTCGACGGGGCCAACCTGATCGTCCACGGCTTCGACGGCGTCATCCAGCGCTGGACCTCGGGCTGCGAGCAGCTCTACGGATGGTCGGCGGCGGAGGCGGTCGGAAAGGTCGTCCACGATCTCTTGGAAACGCAGTTGCCGGCCGGCGTCGACGAGCTCCGGGCGGAAGTTCGTGCCAACGGCTTCTGGACGGGACAGGTGTCGCACCGGCGAAAGGACGGGGGCCGGCTGGCGATCGTGACACGTTGGACGGCTTTGGATCTTGGCAAGCCGCACACGCTCATCGTCCAGTCGAACAACGACGTGACCTTCATGCATCAGGTCGAGGACGAGCTGCGGGAGCGGCAGGCACACCTCCAGTCCATCCTAGCCACGGTCCCCGACGCAATGATCGTGATAGACGACAAGGGTTGCATCGCCTCGTTCAGCACCGCGGCGGAAAAGCTGTTCGGCTACTCCGCGCACGAGGCCATCGGGCAGAACGTCTCGATGTTGATGCCGTCTCCAGACAGGGAGGCTCACGACGGATATCTGGATTCATACATTCGGACCGGACGCCGCCGGATCATCGGTTACGGGCGCGTGGTCGTCGGCATACGGAAGAATGGGACCACCTTTCCGATGGAGCTCTCGGTCGGCGAGGCGATCGCCGGCGGCAAGCGGACGTTCACGGGCTTCGTCAGGGATCTGACGAGCCGCCATCGCGTCGAAGCCGAGCTGCGGCAGTCGCAGAAGATGGAGGCAGTCGGACAGTTGACCGGAGGGCTCGCCCACGATTTCAATAATCTGCTGGCCGTCATCAGCGGAAATCTCGAAATGCTGGAGGCCCGTCTTGCCGAGCCGGGGCAGTTGTCCCTGCTGCGAGAGGCGCAGTCCGCGGCCGACGACGGCGCCAGACTGACCTCGCAGCTTCTGGCGTTCGGAAGGCGGCAAGCTCTCGCTCCGAAGGTGCTGGACGTCGGCGCCCTGCTTGGAGAGTTTTCAGACCTCGTCCAGCGAACGCTCGGCGACTCCGTCGAGCTCCGGACGATCATTCCTGGACGGCGGCTGAGCGCAATGGCGGACAAGGCGCAGCTCCAGAGCGCGATTCTCAACCTTTCGATCAACGCGAGGGACGCGATGCCCGCCGGCGGTCGGCTAACGATCGAGATATCCGGCGTCGAGATCGATTCAGACTACGTCGGGATGTACCCGGCGATCCGCCCCGGTAGATACGTCCTCATATCGGTCACCGATACCGGCACCGGAATGACGCCCGAGGTAATGGAGAGGGCTTTCGAACCGTTCTTCACCACGAAACCGACGGGCTCGGGAACGGGGCTGGGACTTAGCATGGTTTACGGTTTCGCCAAGCAATCCGCAGGGCACCTGCAGCTCTACAGCGAACCTGGCGAGGGGACTACGGCACGTCTCTTTCTTCCACGTGCCGACGCCGGAAAGGGTTCCCATCCGGACAAACAGCAGGCCGAGGACGCCCCGTCTCACGGAACCGAAACCATTCTCGTGGTCGAAGACGACGCGAGAGTTCGCAGAGTCACGGTCAGCCGTCTGCAGGCTCTTGGCTACTTCGTGATCGAAGCCACAAACGGGCTCGACGCGTTGAAGGTGCTGGCGGCGGGGCACGACATTGAACTGCTGTTTTCAGACGTAGCGATGCCCGGCATGAATGGCGACGAACTCGCCCGTAAGGTTCGCGAGCGCTGGCCGAGGGTGAAAATTCTTCTCACGTCCGGCTTTTCGGAGCCCCACGCTGCGGAGAAAGAGATCGAAGCGGGCGCGGGCTGGCTAAAGAAGCCGTACACGGCGTCGGAGATGTCGACCCGTCTCAGGCTGCTGCTCGACGCGAGCCATGATAGCGATTCTGCTCGACTGAAGGATATCAATTCAGAGAAATGAACCCGAACCTCAATCGCGCTGCCGCTGCGCCGACGGCATCGAGGCCGATATCTATCTTCGCGGAAGATCCCAGCAGCCTACGTCCCCAAGTCGCTCTCCAAGAACAACATAGGTTTCCCTGCGCTCGCGACGGCGGCTCTGTATTGGCAGGTGCGGAATTTCATTTCGAAGACGAAAGCTGCGCGCAAGTCGATCTCAAAAATTGTGGCTATGCAAGAGCGCTCAGCGGCGCCGTTGCTGCTGAGTGCGGTGGGAGCGGCTAACGTCTAACCGCCCCCGATATTCGATCATCCGACCGTCAGCCGATCGCCGAGAGTGCTGATCCCCGGAGCGGACCATGAAGCGCGCTCCGCCGCTTGCCGTTCCGACCATGTCTTCACCTTGCCGGAGAGGATAACCTTTCTGCCTTTGACGTCGATCCTGATTGCATCGGCCTCAAGAGCGGCGTCGCGCTGGAATGCATCCTCTATGCGCTTCTTGACATCTACGGCCGTAACGCGGGGCTTCAGCTCCACTAGGTTGGATACCCCCACCACACCGGCGAGATCGCGCACTGCGTCGTAAGCTGCGTTCTTTTGATATTGCCACTCGACCTCGCCCCGCAGGGTGACCCACCCCTTGAGGACCCGCACCTGCACCGAATCTTTTGGCACGGAAACGTTCCAGTCGAGCATTTTGACAGCTCGCCGGGCGATGTCGTCGTCGTCTGTTTCCTTCGGCCCGAAAATCCGGACCTCGATATCTGCTGCTATTCCGCGTACGCCCTTCACGCGACTAGCCACCCGCTCTGCGGCTTCTTTCTCCGCGTAGGTGCGCGCGTGACCGGTCAGTGTGACAATCCCGCTATCGACCGCGACGCCGATATCGGCCGCATCGATGCTCGGCTCGAATTCCATTTCGTCGAGAATGTTCTGTCTGAGTTGAATGTCGTTCATGACAACCTCCTTCAGGTTTGGGACATGCCGATCGTGACAGCAGCCGCAGAATCTCGTCGTTGATCTTCATCAAGCACGAGAGCGACGCTGGGATTTCAGCGGACAGTACACCGTCTCCGGGGCCGCTACTGACAATGCACGCCGACGGCCACGAAGAGGCGGTGGCCGCTCCTCACGACGGTGACGAGAGCGCGGGCATGCTCCTTCACGAGAATTGCGAGTAGTCGCCCGACTTCCGTCGCCGGCTGCTGGTCGACAGCGACGATAACTTCGTCCGGCTGCAGGCCGGCCTGTGCCGCGACCGAACCTTCGGCGATGACGACACGTGCGCCGAGATCGTCGGGCGAGTTCGCCATCTCGACGTCCGCGAGAGGGTAACGAAGCGACATGTCTGGTCTCCTCGCGACTGCGCCGCAGGTTGTCGGTGGAAATCCTGACGAAGAAGCTCCCGTTTTGACCGACCGATCCGCACTGATCCTCGTCAACGAGGATGGCGGCTATGGCACGATAATGGCTGCACCGGTGATGCGGCCTGCCCGCAGGTCCTCGAGAGCTTCGTTTGCATGTTCAAGCGCGTAGACGCTCGTGACGCATCTGACCTCGGCCGCCTTCGCCATCGAGAAAAATTCCGCCCCGTCGCTTCGAGTCAGGTTCACCACCGAGACGACCCGCCGCTCGCCCCAGAGTAGACGGTAAGGCATGCTTGGGATGTCTGACATGTGGATGCCGTCGCAGACCACCGTTCCTCCCTTCCGCACCACGTCGAGCGCCATCGGCGCGAGCTGACCGACCGGTGCGAAGATTGATGGCGGCGTCGAGCGGCACCGGCGGCCTTTCACCGGAGAACCCGGCCCAGACGACGCCAAGATCAAGCGACCTTCCGTCCGGCCTCGTCTCCAGGACGCACGAACGCATAGACGCTCTGGCCCCGATGCTTGCACACCTGCGCGAGGATGTGGGCGGCTGCGCCGAACCCGTAGATGCCGATCGTCCTCCCTCGCCCGCCATCTTCAGGGATCGCCACCCGATAAGGCCCGCGCAGACAAGAGGCGCGGTAGCCACCGGATCCATGTCGTCAAGCAGTTCGAACGCGTAGCCCGCCTCGACGACCGCATGCGTCGTGAAGAAGCCGTCGATGGTGTACCCAGTGAAGCCAGGCTCGTCGCAAAGGTTCTCGCGGCCCTCTCCGCAAAAATGCGCAATGGCCATAGGTGTGGCCCAATCAGGGTACCCCGGACTTTTCGACCGATAAGACGCCCAGGAGCGTCCTCGCCCGTTCCGATCACGGTTCCCACAAGTTCATGTCCTGGAACGAGAAGCTTTGGCTGGGAAAGGTCTCCGTCGCAGACATGAAGGTTCGTCCGGCAGACGCCGCAGGTCACCACCTTGACGACGAGCTGGCCAGGCGGCGCTGCCGGGTCCTGCCGCTCCACGAGACGGAGCGGCCGCGCCACCTGTTCAGTACCATCGCCCTCAGTTCCCCCCGATCGGCACGGGCCATCGCTGTAATCGTATCAGCACCGACCTTGGCTTGACCCCGGTCGAACATCCGGATTGATGCTCGTCAAAGACGGATTGCCTTGCGGGAGATAGGCTTCTGGACACAGCGCCACGACCTCATCCAAAGGAGGTGGCATGAAAGAGGCCGCGCCCATTGAGAGAACGGATCACTGAGATGCAGGTGATGATCGAGGGACAGTCACACTTCCAGCCTTTCGGCTTATCCTGTTGGGGTTTCGCAGATCTCAACAAGGGAGTTGGAAGCATGACTGCCTCTTATAATTACCATATCGGCGTGGATTACCACAAATCCTATAGTCACCTGGTGGTGCAGGATAGCAGTGGCAAGACGCTGCGATCCGACCGCGTGAAGAACGATCGCCAGTCGCTCGGTGGGTTTCTAGAGCGGTACCGCGAGAACTCGCATGCGGTTGTCGAAGCGACGCGCAACTGGATGGTGATGTACGACTGGCTCGACGACATTTGTGATGATGTCGTTCTCGCCCACCCSTTGAAGGTCAAGGCGATCGCCGACGCCAAGATCAAGACCGACAAGATCGATGCSACGGTGCTGGCGCATCTGCTGCGGGCCGACCTGGTGCCGGAGGCCTGGGCACCTGGCGAACGCGCAAGAGAACTGCGCGTCGCGCTGCGCGAGCGGATGTTTTACGTGCGGCTGCGCACGATGACGAAGAACCGCATTGTCACGGTGTTTGATCGCTATCCCGAGCAAACGGCACAGCTGAAGAAGCTCGGCGATCTGTTCGGCAAGGCCGGCCGCATTCAGCTGGCGCAGGTCAACGTCCCAGAGATCGACCGCGTCCAGATCGACCGTGGCCTCGACTTCATCGGCGACATTGACGTGCGCATCAAGCAGTCGGAAGCAACGATCCGGGCGATGACCAAGGCCAATGCCCATGTGAAGGTGTTGAAGACAATCCCCGGCATTGGCGAGTTCTTCGCCCGGCTGATCGACGCGGAGATTGACGATATATCCCGCTTCCGTAACCCGAAGAAGCTTGCCGCCTATGCCGGGCTTGTGCCGTCGACCTATTCGAGCGGCGGCAAGACCTTCCACGGCAAGATCATCAAGCAGGGCAAAAAGTGGCTGCGTTGGGCCTTCGTGGAAGCGGTTTCTCCCGCCATCGCTACAGATGCGCAGCTTCGAGCCCAATACGACCACCTGAAGATCAGAGGAACCAACAAGGCGCGCGTGGCGATTGCGCGCAAGCTTTTGACGATCGCCTTCCAGATCCTGCGTGACCAGCGCGCCTACGAGCCGCGCGGCACCAGCACCACGGAAGGCGCGTCGACGATATCCCGGTTGTCCTGATGTCGTTCTAGCGAGCCCGGCAGGACTGGGCTGCGCTCTTCAAGGAGAATGGGAAACCGGGAGCCGAACGCCACTCTGTGACCGAAGCCGAGGCATCAGGATCACGAATTGGAGCATGGTTCGAGAACCGAAGGACATCTTTGTCCTGCGGAAGATAGACGTTTAGCCGATCGGCGAAAATGCCGGTCAAATAACAAATGAACCCAAGGAAAAGCCCGCAAATGCTGGTGTTTTGCCCCCTTGTGTTCTTTCATTGGAGACCGACATGCGCGAACAAGAAGAGGCACGCAAGACAGCAACCGACTTGGCCACAACCATTCCTCCCGTCGAGCGAACGTCCGCAGACCTTGTTCTCGGACGTCGAGACGAGGACCGCTGGGAAGTGACGGCAGCGACGCCGCGAGGCGAGGCGTGGGCGAGAGACCATTTCTGCTGCGCGCTCCGGCAATCCTTCACTGGCACCATGTGTCTCGACATCATGAGCGCCGATCGGCTTCTCAAGGAAGCGCATGGCGATGGACTGACCACCGAGTTCGTCAGCCTGTGTGGCAAGGACATTTACTGACATGTTCACCACAGTCGTCTGCGCCATCGGCCGAGGATCGCGGCAACGCGTGATTCAGCTTATCGAAGCTGGCCGAGCGCAGCTTGCCGCCAACGGAAGCCTCCACCTCGTTCACGCGGTGGAGAGCCTGCCCTCGTCGGCCTCGCCGGACGATTGGGCGGTCGAGGTGATGGCCGCCGCCGAGACCAGACTTTCGGAAGCTCTGCGGTCGACCGACACTCGTGCTTCGATACAAGTCCGCGCGGGCAACCCGTCGCAGGTCATCGTCGCCATTGCAAAGGAGATCGCCGCCGATCTCGTTGTGATCGCCTCTCACCGGGACGACGTGCTCGACCGGGTCTTCGGCTCAGTCGTGGATCATGTCGTGCAGCGAGCACCATGCTCCGTGCTCGTCTTGCGAACGACCCGGTGACGTCGCGCGCTTCGCACAACCGTCTTTGCTTCGGCCTCGAGAGCCTGACTGGCGGCGACGTCACGACGCAGTTCGGCCGCGTGCGACAACGTTCGTGACCCGACCTCGTACAGCCGCGCCACTACCTTGGAATATTATTCCAGCTCGCTCTCAACGTAGTCCGAAAGGACCTCGACCGCATCACCGTTGTCGATGCTACAGACAAGTCGAGCCAGGAATTCACAGTATCGTAGCCCCGTCGTGCGGCAGACCCCAAATCCGTGGTGACCTTGACCGACGCAGGGAGGGTCTCGTCTTGAATCAGAGCCCCGCGCGAAAGATGGGTGCGAGGTTGAAGTTAAAAGTGGCGCTTGGATGGAGGCTGGGGAGATATGGCATGTGGTGCTCCCTTTGTGAGATGTAGGATGGCTTGGGCATCGACGGTCATTCCGATCTGATCGCGCTCCGTCCAGACACGGCCGTGACGACAATGCCGTAGAAGACATGCGGTGAGCCTTCGAGTATGGGGAGCTCGTGGGGCTTCATGGAGCCGATCTCCCACCAGTCGGAATACTTTTGGAGAAGCGACCAAGCATGGAGCCTTTCGCTTCGTCGCGGGTCGCTGTCTGGAAACTCCTCGAACCGACCGTCGACGACGACGCTTTTCCAACCGCCGGCGGCGGAACGCTGCTCGACGTGAAGGCAGACCTTGTCGTTCCCTCGCATCCAGTCGAGTTTCTTGCCAGGCATGGTGAAGCTATAGGCGACGCCGCTGGAAAAGGCGAAATAGATCGCCGCCACGTAAGGCTGCCCATCCTTGCCGCAGGCGAGATGACCGAAGCGCTCGTTCTCAAGGATCCGGTAGCACTCACCGGGATTGATCTCTGTCAGCTTGATCGTCATGGCCGTGTCCTCCAGTTTTAGTAAAGGAAAGATCATAGGAGCTTCGTTGCGCCGGGGCCTTGACAAAGCGCAATGTGGCCTCTCTCTGCGGAATGCATCATGACGGCAGATTAACCACAGGAGGCCAGCATGAAGCCGCAGTTCCATCTCCCGTTATCGACCTATCCCGACTCGAGTTCCTTCACCATAATCGACAATGCTATCGACCTCGCTCGGCAGAACGACGCCGAGCTCATCGCCAGCATCCCGCAAGTCCGGATCCCCCCGATTCATCAGCCCTTTCCCACTCTTATCGATGTTGACACATGGCGGGAACAAGCAGAGGGCTACAGCCGGGACAGCGGGACTTCGCTGGGGAAACACGTCGCCGACGCTGTTTCAGAAACTGGCTTCGAGGTGGGAATCCATGGATTCGAGGCGACTGAGCCGTTCGTGTACGAACGCTTTTCCGAAATTGCCAGGTGCCACGACCTTTCCATCGTCGAGGCCTCGGAACTCTCCCGCCAACTTTCCGAGACGCTGCTGTTCGGAAGCGGCCGTCCACTCGTGCTGTTTCCTGCCACCAGCGTCTGCTCTCGTGTGGGCACGATCGCCATTGCCTGGGACGGCAGCGCCACCGCAGCACGTGCCCTATCCGGCGCCCACCTTTTCGTCGAACGTGCGACCACGGTGCAGGTCATCTCGATCACCGACGACAAGGAGATCGACGCGGCGAACCGCTCGCTACTGATCTCTTCTTTGAAGCACTCGGGATTCGAAGTGGAAGACGTATCGATCCAGGCAGGTGGAGAGACCGCGACCGCTGCGATCCAATCGGCCGCGCTGGAACGAAAAGCGGACCTCCTGGTCGCGGGCGGATTCGGCCATTCCCGGCTTCGTGAATTCATCCTCGGCGGCGTCACTCGGGAACTTCTCGTCAAGGCCGAGCTACCAGTGCTTCTTGCCCATTAGAGGGCGCGGAGGGCGTTAATGGCTCCGAGCCGACGGACAAGCTCGTCCTTCATTCTCTGCAAAGCGGTCTGTACCGAGCTTTTATTCGTTTTTATCGCCCTTCGATCTTGCCGGATCAATCTCCGTCCACACGCGATGACGTCGGAATACCGATCCATGCACGTCAAATCGTCTGCAGCATATCTAATCCGATCTGAGCTCCTTGATCCCGGTCAATGCCGCGTGCCCGAGGGTGCATAGGCTGTCGCGTGAGCTTTCAATGAAATCGTTGCGACAAGCCCGGAACCCATCATGAATCTCACGGCGCAGACACCCGCCCCCGCGACGCCCAAGGCAAACGGACTGACGAGCGTCGAGGCCGAGGAACGCCTTGCCGAGCTCGGGCCAAACACGCTGCCCGAGCCTGAGCCTCCATCGCCGCTGAAGGTCTTCCTCGTTCAATTTCGCAACCCGATCATCTACATCCTTTTGCTGGCGTCGGCCCTCTCGTTTGCGACCGGCAGGATCGAAGACGCCCTGTTCATTCTCGTCGTGCTTCTGATCAATGCCTCCATCGGCACGTATCAGGAGTATTCTGCAGATCGGGCGGCCGCCGCCCTTCGCAAGCTCGAGCAGCCGTCGGCCAGGGTCATCCGGGACGGCGTGGCTTGCCGGATCGAGGCCACGCGGCTGGTCGTCGGCGACCTCGTTCTTCTGGAATCCGGCGACCGAATCCCTGCCGAACTGATGCTTGTCGATGCAAGTGATCTCCGGTGCGACGAGTCGCTTCTGACCGGCGAGTCGAAACCGGTCGCCAAAGGGCGGACCGTCGGAGGATCGTCGAATGAACCCCCCAGTTCCATGCTGCTCGCGGGTTCGCTGGTGACACGCGGACGAGCCCAGGGCGTCGTGACCGCTACGGGTACCGCGACCATGCTTGGCGGCATCGCCACCGAGTTGGGAAGAGCCAGTTCGTCGCAGCCCCCGCTTGTTGTCCGTCTGGCGAAGTTCACGAATGCGCTCGCGGTTTTCGTAGGATTGGCAGCGTTGGTGCTGGTCGTCGCGGGCTTTATGCGAGGCCTCCCTCTGCACGATCTGGTCATGATGTCCGTAGGTCTGGCGGTGAGCGCTGTTCCCGAAGGGCTCCCGATCGCGGTCTCTGTCGCGCTTGCCGTCAGCATGCGGCGGATGGCCGCCCGCAACGTCATCGTCCGAAGCATGCCGGCCGTTGAGGCCCTGGGTTCGACCACAATGATCGCCACCGACAAGACAGGGACCTTGACCAGCAACGTGCAGACAGTGACCGAAATTCGACTGCCGGACGGCACGGACATCGCCTTGGACGCGCATGCTGATCTCGACAGGTGCGAGATCAGGGCGAGCGGCCTGGGCGGCGACCTGGTCCGCGAGAGGGCGCGCAGTCTGCTACGCGCCGCACTGCTTGCAAACGAAGGAAGCCTCGTTCGCCGGGACGATCTCTGGGTGGCTGCCGGCGACACGGTCGACGTGGCGCTTCTTGCAGCAGGGCGAAAGGCGGGGCTGGCACAGGAAGAGCTGAACGACCGATACCCGCTGGCGGCAAGGATCGCCTACGAGCCCGAGCACAAATACGCCGCATCCTTCCACCACGGCAGCGATCGGATCCATGTCTTCGTCAAGGGGGCGTCGGAAGTGCTCATCGAAATGGCGGATCGGATGGACGTCGCGGGCAATGCCGTCGACATCGACCGTGCGTCGCTTTTGGCGCAGAAGGAAGAAATGGCCGCTCGGGGGCTCAGGGGGCTCGCGTTCGCCGAAGGGGAAGTCGGCGCGAAGCTGGCCGGAAGCCTCGGACACGGTCACCTTGTCGATCTCGTGTTCTTGGGACTGGCCGGACTGCAGGACCCGGTTCGACCTGAAGTGCCCAACGCTATGAAAGACTGCCGCGCGGCCGGCGTGGAGGTCGTGATGGTAACCGGGGACGACCCGCGGACCGCTGCCGCGATTGCCAGAGATGCCGCCCTGGGCTTTCACGCCAGCCAGGTCATTTCGGGCCACGACGTCGATCAAGCTGCTCGAGCGGGCGACCAACGGCTGGACGAGATTACGAGAGAGGCCCGCATCTACGCCCGCGTGCAGCCGGCGCAGAAGTCGGCGATCGTCGCATCCCTGATCCGCAATGGCCACATCGTCGCAGTCACCGGAGACGGCGTGAACGACGGTCCGGCGTTGAAGAAGGCGCATGTCGGCGTCGCAATGGGGCTCAGGGGAACCGAGGTGGCAAAGGAAAGCGCCGATCTCGTCGTCACGGACGACAACTTCGCATCCATCGTCGCGGGGATCGCAGAAGGTCGGGCCGCCTATCGCAACATCCGCAAGGTGGTGCTGATGTCGGTAGCAACAGGCGCCGCCGAGGTCCTGCTCTTCATGCTCGCGCTGCCGTTCGGCCTGCCTATGCCACTCCTCCCTGTTCAGCTTCTATGGCTCAATCTTGTGACAAACGGCATCCAAGACGTCGCCCTTGCCGGCGGCAGGCCGGAAGGAGACGAACTGGCGGGGCCGCCGCGTTCTCCGCTCGAGCCCGTCCTCGACCGGACGATGATCCGGCGCGTCATCCAATCGACGGTCGTGATCGGCGGAGTAGCATTCCTGGCGTTCCAGTGGATGATTGCGCATGGATATGGCGTTCTCGAAGCCCGCAACATGACGCTTCTCATCTTCGTGCTGTTCGAGAACGTCCAGACTCTGGCATGCTCCTCCGAAAGACGATCGATATTCTCCATCGATATCCTTCGGAACCGCTTCCTGCTCATCAGCGTGCTCGCGGCACAGACGATCCACATCTCGGCGATGTACGTGCCATGGCTTAGCAGAACTCTTGGCCTTTCGCCGATCACGCCTCTTGAATGGGGTCTCAGCATGCTGATGGCGAGTTCCCTCGTTCTCGTGACCGAGGTCGACAAGTTCTTCTCCCGGAGACGCCGCGATCGTTCATCCCGTGTTGCTTGACGAAGATCAAAGACGTCAGCGCAAGTGCCGCTATCCTTTCGATCTTCAACAAGAGAGGTGATCGAAATGTCCATTCGCACGGTAATGAGCATCCTGACTTCCAAATATTTCGACGAAGACCTGAAGGCCGCCGTGGAGTTTTGCGGAGCCTCCGGAGCGCATCTCAGCGCGGTCGTGATCTGCATGGGTGCGTCGCCGATGATGGGAGAACACAACTCCCTGTCGACCGTTTGGCTGGACGAACGCCAGCGCGAAATCGAGGAACTCGTCAAGAAAGCCGAAGAGATCAAGGCGTATCTCTCGCGCACCGAACTGTCTTACGATGTGCAGGATGTCTATACGGAATATGCCTTTGCGCGGGAGGACATTGCAGAACGCGCGCTCTATGCCGACGTCGTCCTCGTCGGCCGCCAAGCGTGCAAGGACGAGGAACTCCAGAAACGGGTCATGGATGGCGCGCTGTTCCAGACGCCGACGCCGGTCATCATCAACCGCGGACGGCGGCCGCTCTCTTCCACTTCAAAGTCGATCGTACTGGCATGGGATTCGAGCGACGAGGCGTCGCGTGCCGCAAGGCAGGCCCTCGACCTGTTGAAGACGGCGGAATGCGTCTACGTGACGATGGTCGATCCAGTCTCGCGAGAGCGGGTGAATGGAGAAGAACCAGGCGCCGACATCGCAAGCTTCCTCTCCCGTCACGGGGTCAAGGTTCAGGTGGATCGTGTGGCCAGCGGCGGAAACAGGCCCGACGAGGTCCTGAGGCAGCATGCGATGGACGTAAACGCCGATCTGATCGTCATGGGCGCATACAATCACCCTCGCTGGCAGCAGACGCTCTTCGGAGGCGTGACACGCAACATGATCGAGCAAAGCAGCACGCCAATATTCATGGCACATTGACGGGGGAGGACACGGTCGCGCTCCGTGAGCGGTCGCGCCGGAGGCTAGCGCAGAGCAACTGCAGTCGCCACAACCGACCGAGCCAGCCGACCGCTCGTATCTAGCCTCAATTCCGCATTAGGTTGAATAACCGCAACCGCTTTCCATGACATAGCCGGTGAAGCGAGGTCCATCAGCTTTCCCGTTGGTCAGGCTGAAAGGACGACCCCCGCTACCGATAGGGCTACCTCGAAAGTTTCGAGAGGCGACTAGCCGCCCTCAAGGACGAGGTCCATGCCTATCAGGCAGACGCAGCAAGCGGTCAGCTATGGGATATCACCTTCAACGAGATTGTCCGCTACAGATGGATGACCGAGGTCTGCAACATAACGATCACTCTTTTGGATTTCGCAATCGCGTTGTCGGACGCGAATGACCGGCTTCGGCCTGACATCATCACCCGGATAAGACGTCACAATGGTGACGTCGAAATTTCGTCTTTCGTCACAAAGGCAGTCAAGACCCAGTTGCAACGGGTTGACGGCGAACAAGCCGCTCCTCGGTTGTGATCGTGTTCATCTCACAAGCTAGGGAAGAACAAGAGAGGCGGGGAATTGTCGGTGCGACGATCGGATTCTTTGCAGCCGCGACGGCTGCGGCCTGCATGCTTGTATCGAGTCTTTGCTGGTTCTAGACCGACCCGTAAGGCGAGTGCGTTTCGGAGATAGCTGCCCATGAATAGCGCCCATCCCCGAAGTTGTATGTTGGATTGGTGCGCAAGTGACAAGGCGTCGGAAACTGCCCAGACCATCAGTTCTTAGCAACGGAATGGAAATGCCATGAGAACCATCCAAGTTCTCACTTCCTGTTTATTCCTTGCCCTACCGATTGCAACGTATCCATCGCGGGGCCAGTGCTTTCGGCCGACTCCGCCCGCGCGACCATCGATTCTGGTCAACTCGAGGGAAGCACGTCGCACGGCATCGTCACCTTCAAGGGCATTCCTTAAGCGTTGGAAAAGCTGCGGGCACTTCGGGCCGGGAAACTTGTTGAAGGCGGTTCCGGTCCGCCGTCTGGGACGCCCAAATCATCGTTAAGTCCGATGACGTCTGGATACTACATGCGGCCGTCTTCAAAGCAAGTCCAACCGGATCGGATCCGAACGGCCGGCGCCAACTCGGTATTTTTACAATGATCCTTGATTTGCCTCAATGCACTAATCGAATTGAAGGTCATCCTAACAGTTTGGATGAACGCATCCCTCTTCAGGAGCGATACTATGCTGAGAGCAAAGCGCGACAGTATCGGTGGCCCGCAAGGCAGCGCGATACCGTCTTTGGGGGAATTTGAGGGCCGTGCCTTCGTTCTCCGGGTGATGGCGACTGTTTCCCTAACGAGGCTATTGAGGCGTCGTGATGCCAACGGCCAAACCGAGCTCATAAAGGCACTTCAGCGCACTATCGAACGAAAATGTGCGCGGGCGAAATTGCCTGGCGCTGATATCGCCGCTGCTTCGAAATATGCAAAAGAGATGTTTGACGAAGCTCTGGATATGGCAGGTGGATCTGCAGCTCCAAGGCAGTGAGGTCCTGAGCCCTGAGTAGGAAAGGGCAATCCGGCAGTCGTCGCCGACTTCAGGATCCGACGTCATCACGTCAATCAGTTTTGATTACGCGTCACCGATATCGCTTCAGGCGGACACTCGAACCGCCGAAATCCATAGCCAGCGGGCCTATCGTTACCCGATCGAAGATCCATATAACAAGGTAAGGCAATTATGAACATTCGGGAAATGCCATACAAGGAGTGTATTGCCGTCGTTAAAAGACAACGGCTTGCAAGGTTGGCATGCGCTCACGCCGACATCCCCTATGTTGTCCCTGTTCAATATGCATGTGCCGATGACAGGCTGTATATCTTCACTTTGCCCGGCAAAAAGTTGGAGATCATGAGACAGAACCCAAATGTTTGCGTCCAAATTGACCAGCTCAAAAGCAAGCACTCTTGGAAAAGTGTAATTATCGACGCGAGATATATTGATCTTGAAGGCGACGAAAGTCGCGAAGAGAAGCATCAGGCTTGGTCTCTGCTCGCGCGACGTCTCGATTGGTGGGAGCCAGGCGCTTTGAAGCCGCCATCCAGATGGACAGATGCAGTTGCAAAGACGCACATCTTCTTTGCGCTCGATATAGTCGATGTAAGCGGCCGCGCCACGGCAAGCTAACCGAGGGAGATTTCGCGAAGTGAAGAAAGCAAAGAGCCGCTTTCTCGTCTGACCAAAGGATTTCTGCCATGCCAAAAATCGAAGGTCAAAATTCTGGTGACCACAGTATTGCCACTGCACCAACAAGTGGAGAGATTGAAGCCCGCCTTCTTGTTCTCGAGCTTATCGCTTTGAGTTGCTCGATAAGGTTGCTCAGTCTCCACGATGGACAGGAAACGGCAGACCTGACCGCAGATATACTGCGCGGCGTCGAGATTGCCGGCCGAAATCTGGGGCTTCATTTCCGAGACATAGTCGATGCGCAAAACTACGCGGAAGATTTGTTGAGAGATGCTCAAGTCCAAGCAGATGGTCTTGAGGACATAAAACATGCATGCCTAAAACTGAAAGAGGAAAGGTAACGATAATTTTGGGGGAATTAAAACTTAGGAGATCAGCTGTATAACCTGTCGCTGCAATAACGATGTCTGGAGCATTGGTGCAGGGATCGAATTTCAACGGTTACGCCTATGAGTGTTTGGTCGCAAGCAGCGGGATTGATCTGAATACGATGCCGCATAAGCACAATTCGGCCCGCCGCCATCACATCGGCAAGATGAACTTCAAGGTGACGAACTGGGCGGAGTAGGAGGCAGGCCTTCGCCCGCGCGGCAGCCTGACGCTTTGGATGAGCGCGGAAGCTCTGTCGTCATGGCAGGCACCGAAGCGCACAACGCGTGGCGGCGAGCCGCGTTATTCCGATCTGGCAATCGAGCCCTGATGCTGGGCCTGGTGTTCGGCCTGCGGCTGCGTCAGACGGAGGGTTTGCTGACATCGGTGCTGCAATTGATGGGATTGGATCTCTCCGTGCCCGATCACACGATGCTAAGCCGACGGGCACGGACGGAACGATCCTTTGACTTGCGGCAAGGCCGCTCGGTTTCAGCAGAAGGACCTATCCACGTCCTCATCGACAGCACCGGCCTTGAAGTTTACGGTGCCGGCCAATGGCTTGAGCAAAAGCACGGTGCTAAGTCACGGCGGGGATGGCGCAAACTGCATCTGGCTATGAATGCCGGCAGCGGCGAGATCATCGCTCACGTTGTGACCGACCAGGATATCGGCGACGCCTCGCATGTGGAGCCGCTGCTCGAACAGATCGACGCCACCATCGGACAGTTTACCGCCGATGGTGCCTATGACGGGAAGCCGACCTACAATGTCGTCACGAGGCACAGCACCGGCGCCACGGTCGTCATTCCGCCGCGCTCCAACGCGGGCGCCGCCCGGATACAGAGACCACCAACCAACGCGATCGGAATATAGCGTCGATCAACGCCGACGGGCGGATGAAATGGCAAGCTGCGACCGGCTACGGCAAGCGTTCGCTCGTCGAGACCGCGATAGGCAGGTACAAGTCGATCATCGGACACCGACTGCGAGCTCGGTCCTTCGCAGCACAGCAGACGGAAGTTGCCATCGGCTGCGCCATCCTCAACCGCATGGTAGCATGCGGCCGCCCGAAGTCCGTTCGCCTCATTGAAACCACAGCATAAACGACGGTATCAAAGACCAGATTCTGAAGGAGCTTCGATCCCCGCACCAACGCCCATCTCCGCTCTCGCGCGTCCGTCGACTCCCTGCTCCGATCGTTTTAGGGGCGAACGCTTGATCTTTTAGGGGATGGCAGCGGCCGCCACGGGCGTCGTTTGGCGCGACGTCGCCGGACGTGCGGAGCAATTGCCCGGCTGACCTTGAACAATCCCGCGCCGCCCCCGGCGTTGCGAGCAATGCTACGCGATCGCAAAATAATGGTTTCTGGACCAGGAGCGATGCTGGCGCCATCTTCGCTGAGCTTATACGTACCGGCTTTATCTTGCTCAGCGTTGTGCCTGCCGCCTCTTTGATCCCCAAATCCGATCTGCGCGGCATCGTCATATGTCTTGATCACGATCTCCGCGAGAAACACCCCGGCTCCGCCAGAACGCCTCTTCTTCTTGCGCGGTGACATAACCCTCGGATTCCGGGGCGCGCGGCTCCTCTTCGTCGGGATAGCCCGTCGCCAGAAATTCTTCGGCCTCGAGGTAGGCCTCTGCTTCGGTTCGAAGTTCGACCTCGAGAACATGCACGGCAACTTCTTCGGAATATTCCTTGATAGGCTCGGCGTAGGAGTAGGTCGCCCAGGGGAATAGCCTGGTCATGACGTCATGCAGATTGTCTGCCCGAAGATGATAGTCGACCCGAAGATCCGGCTCATCCCCCTCCCCTTCGCCGATATAGATCTGCAGGTTGGAAAAGATCGCGGTTCTATCACCCCACTCGTCCCACACGAAAAAAGTTGTTCGATCTTGAACCTCCTCCATGAGTTCTCGATCAAGAGCAAAGGCAGAGCGCATCAGCGACTCCTGATCGGAGGCAATGACGTCGTCAAAAAACAGCCTGGCGTTAGCGTCCAACATGTTGGCTGCCGGAACAACCACCTCCCACCCCGATCCGGTTTCCGCGCGGCTCCCCTTGTCAGCTCTTTGCCATCGCATCATCCCGCTGTGGGCATCGACGATGACGATACAGACCGGCAACAAGTGCTTCGCCCAGTAATCGACGTGATTGTGTCGGCAACGATGGATGTAATCGCCACCGTCCTCCGCCCATGATGGTATCGATCTGATTTGAAGGGGCAGGAACTTTCCAGTTGGCCGACCGCTATCAAGAATCTCAGCTCGTGCATCGATGCCGACCTTCGAATAGGGCAGCCTGCGAAAAGACCACTTGAAATCCCGGACAAACATCTTCTCGACAGCATCCGTTGCCATGCATGCAGGGGGATCCGCCCGATGACCGCCCAGCGCAGGTTTATGCTGCCGGCGCGGCGGTGGTATCGGTGGCGCGACCCAGTGGCAGATTGTCGCGAATAGCCTGACCGTTGCCGCGGTCAGTGTAATGATTGCAATGATTCCAGCCTTCACAAGTCGAACCATCGAAACTGCCCGTCACGAAACGCGGCCCTCCTCGTTCACATCTTCAAGCAGCCCGAGCAGACCCTTGAGGATATCCACCGGTGAAGGGGGACATCCTGCAATATGCAGATCGACGGGCACGACCTTCGAAACCCCGCCAAAGACGGCATAGCTGCCTGCGAAGCAGCCTCCATCGCGACCACAGTCGCCGAGGGCAACGACCCATTTGGGGTCGGGCGTGGCAATGTAGGTGCGTTCGAGTGCCTGCGCCATGTTCCTGGTCACCGGGCCGGTCACCAGCAGCACATCGGCATGCCGCGGCGAGGCGACGAAACGAAGACCGAAGCGCTCTATATCGTAGAAAGCGTTGCTGAGGGCGTGCATTTCCAGCTCGCAGCCGTTGCAGGACCCTGCATCGACGGCGCGGATCGACAGGCTGCGTCCAAGCCGTCGGCGCGCGCTCCTTTCGATGGCGGCGGCGAGTTCTGTCATCGCTGCGTCGGAAACCGGTGGCCTCGGCTCTGTCAGCGGCGACCGTATGAGACTTTCAAAGAGGAGCTTGCGCATCAAGGCCTTCCTTCAGAGATCGTGACCGGAATAGGAACAGTTGAACGACTTGTTGCAGAGTGGAAAGTCCGCAACGATATTACCCTCGATCGCTGCCTCCAGCAGCGGCCATTGAAACCAGGATGGATCGCGCAAATGGCAGCGTTCGATCCCGCCCTCCCGGCTCAGCCGCAGCCAGACCAGCACATCGCCGCGAAAGCCTTCGACGAGCGCCATGCCTTGCCGGCTTTCATTGATGAAGGGAATATCCCTCACGATCGGACCATCCGGCAACCGATCGAGGATCTGGCCCAGCAGGGATAGGCTCTGCTCGACTTCGCGAATGCGGATCCAGACGCGGGCGTTGACATCGCCCTCGTTCAGCACCGGAACCTCGAATGAAAGCTGGTCGTAGGGCGGATAACGCAGGGCATCCCGCGCGTCGAAACCGCGCCCGGAGGCCCGCCCGACGTAACCGCCGGCACCATACTGGCGGGCAAGTTCGCCTTGCAGCCTGCCGGTCCCGACCATTCGGTCCTGAAGCGAGGCCGTGTTGTCATAGAGTTCCACCAAGGCCGGCAATTTTCGCGGGATTTCATCAAGCAGAGCCTCCAGGCTGGCGCGTCCATCTGCGCCGAGGTTGACCGCAACGCCGCCGGGGAGGATGCGATCGCGCATCAACCGGTGGCCGAAGGCTGTATCGGACGCACGAAGCACACGTTCGCGCAGCACGCCGCAATGGGCCAGCATCAACGGAAACGCGGCGTCGTTGCAGATGGCGCCGATATCGCCGAGATGGTTGGCGAGCCGCTCCAGTTCGGCCATCAGGGCCCGCAGCCATACCGCGCGGGGCGGGACAACAAGTCCGGCCGCTGCCTCCGCCGCCTGAGCAAACGCATAGGCATAGGCGACCGTGCTGTCGCCGGACGTCCGCCCAGCGAGCTGCGCTCCGCCGAGCAAATCCCTGCCGACCATCAGTGCCTCGATCCCCTTGTGGACATATCCGAGACGTTCTTCGAGACGGACGACCGTTTCGCCGTTGGCCGTGAATCGAAAATGCCCCGGCTCGATGATGCCGGCATGCACCGGGCCCACAGGGATCTGATGCAGACCGTCACCCTCTGCACGCAGGAAGGTGTAGGGAAAAGGCTCGGTCAGGGTTGCCGCCCGCTCGCCAAGTGGGTAGCGCAGATTCCAGCGTCCATGATCCAGCCATGGGCGGATGTCCGGCAGATGCTGTGGCTCCAACCCGGTAAGGTCGCGAATTGCCCGCTCCAGCCGCAGCGCGGGCGGATGATGCCGGGCAACGGATGGATAGCCATCTGCCTGCCCCTCAAGACTGACAATAGCGACCGTACTGGCGGGTTCATCCAGGAGAGCCATGTGAACGGCGTGCTTCTCTCCCCAAAGGCCGAGCAGGGTCAAATGCCCTTTCGCGAGCTCTAGTGTCGCCGATGCCCATACCGCCGGATCGACGACAGCCCGCGGCCAGGGCGCATGATGTTGAACCGCACCCCCGTTCTCAATCAGATCGCTTAGCGCCGACATCTCTTCCCCCGCATCATCGAAGAAGGTTGGCGATATTCTGGAACCAGGCGACCAGCGATGGCGGCAGATAGACGCCGGCGACGAGCACCAGCGCGAGATGAGCGTACATCGGCAGATATGACACCTGGGCCGGCGCCGTGTTGCCGCGCGGCTGGCCGAAGACGGCCCCTGTTAGCCTGAGCAGCAGAGCGCCGAAAGCGATCAGCAATCCGAAGACCAGCGGAATGGCAAGCAACGGCTGCTTGGCGAAGGTCGAGCTGACGATCAGGAACTCGCTCATGAATATCCCCGCCGGCGGCAGGCCGGCGATAGCGATGACGCCGGTGAACAAGCCCCAGCCAAGTCCCGGATGCGTTTCGCTCAGGCCGCGGATGGCGGAAAGCCTCTGCGTTCCTTTGATCTGGGCGATATGGCCGACGGCAAAGAAGATCGCCGATTTGGTCAGCGAATGCATGACCATATGCAGCAGCCCGGCGAAATTGAGGATCGGCCCGCCCAGACCGAAGGCAAAGACGATGATACCCATGTGCTCGATCGAGGAATAGGCGAACAGGCGCTTGATGTCGCGGCGACGGTAAAGCATGAAGGCGGCGAAGATCAGCGAGGCAAGGCCCATCGTCATCATCAGCGGTCCGGGAGCAAGCGCCTCGGGACTGGCCGACAGTAGCATCTTGAAGCGCAGCACGGCATAAAGCGCGACATTCAGGAGCAGGCCGGAAAGGACCGCCGAGATCGGCGTCGGCCCTTCGGCATGGGCGTCCGGCAGCCAGGCATGCAGCGGTGCGAGACCGACCTTGGTGCCGTAGCCGAGCAACAGAAAGATGAAGGCGACGTTGAGAAGCGCCGGATCGAAGGCGGCGGCATGGTCGATCAAGATGGTCCAGACCATGGCGTCGTAACCTTCGCCCACCACCGGCTGCGCCGCCAGATAGACCAGAATGGTGCCGAAGAGCGCGAAGGCGATGCCGACGCTTCCCAGTATGAAATATTTCCAGGCGGCTTCGAGCGCTTCATGCGTGCGGTAGAGGCCGACCATCATCACGGTGGTCAGCGTCGCAAGTTCGACGGCAACCCACATCAGGCCGATATTGTTCGACACGAATGCGAGATTCATACCGAACATCATGATCTGATACATGGCGTGGTAGAAGCGGATGTTTGCCGGTGTCAGCCGCCCGGTCTCCAGCTCGTGGGCAATGTAGCTGGCGCTGAAAACGCTGGTGGTGAAGCCGACGAAGGTGTTGAGGACGATGAAGACGATGTTGAGATCGTCGACGAGGAGATATTGTCCGGGTGCCGGGCGATCGGTCACGAACAGGCAAAGGGCGGCAAGCAGGGTCAGCAGGCTTGCAAGGACGTTGAGTCTCGCTGTCATCCGGTAGCCGGGCAGGAGCGCCAGAAGGGCCGCCGCCGCAATCGGTATCAAGAGGACGGCCGTTACAGCATCGAAGGCCAAGACAGGGGACAAAATGTTCATTTTCGCCTCCTTCCCTTGAAATCATCGAGCGCACGGACATCGACGGTGTCGAACCGCTCGCGGATGCGGAACAGGAAGACGCCGATGACGATGAAGGCGATGAGGATCGAGAAGGCAACACTGATCTCGACCACCAGCGGCATGCCCTTGGCACCGGTTGCGGCAAGCACCAGCCCGTTTTCCAGCGACATGAAGCCGACGACCTGGCTGACGGCATTGCGGCGGGTGACCATGATCAAAAGCCCGAGCAATAGCACCGACAAGGCGAAGGCGAGATCCTCCCGCGCCAGCGGATCCGCCTCCGGCGTCACCCGCAGCATGACCACCGTCGCCAGCGCCACGAGCCCGATACCGGCAAGCATCGTGGGGCCGATGCCGACGACCGTCTCTATCTCGCGGTGAATGCCGAGCTGGCGGATCATGCGGTGGAGCACGACCGGAATGACGATCGCCTTGAAGACGAGGGCGATTGCCGCCGTTACATAAAGATGCGGCGCATCCTGGGTGAAGGCCTGCCAGGCCACTGACAGCGTCAGTATCAGCGAGTGCAGGGTGAAGACGTTGAGCAGCGCATAAAGGCGATCCTGATAGAGCATCATCATGCTGGCCAGCACCAGACCGCCGGCGAGCATGTGGGCGATGTCGAAGACCGGTCCGTCCATCAAAGACTCCTCGAGACGAACCGCAGGAGGGTGGCGAGCAGCGCGAGCATCAGTGCCGCGCCGAGGAATTCGGGCACGCGGAACACGCGCATCTTGGCCGTTGCGGTTTCAAACAGCGCGAGCAGCGCTCCGCCGGCCGCAAGCTTGGCGAGGTAGGCGAGCAGGCCGGCCGGATAGGCGGCAGGGCCGGCGCCCAGGACGGCCTGTTTCCACGGCGCAAAAATGCAGGCGATCAGCGAGATGTAGAGCAACAGCTTGAGCGATGCCGCGAGCTCGATCATCGCGAGATGGCGTCCGGAATATTCGAACACCATGGCTTCATGCACCATGGTGAGCTCCAGATGGGTCGCAGGGTTATCGACCGGAATACGGGCATTTTCGGCGATCGCGACCATGACCAGGGCGATCAGGGCGATCGCCAGGGAAACACGCAGGCCAACCTGCGATGAGGTCATGAAAGCGGCTATGGACGAAAGCTGGGTCGAGCCGGCGATGAGGGCGAGCGTGAAGATGATAAGCAGCATCGAAGGCTCGGCGAGCGTCGCGATCATAACCTCGCGGCTCGATCCGATGCCGCCGAAGCTGGTGCCAACATCCATGCCGGCGAGTGTCAGAAAGAAGCGGGCGCTGCCGAGCAGCGCGACGATAGAGATCAGGTCCGCGGTCCAACTGAAGATGAGGCCGGTGGCGAAGGTAGGGATGATGGCCGCTGCAACCCAAGTGACGGCGAAAATCAGGTAGGGCGTTACCCTGAACAGCCAGGAGGCATTTTCGGCGAGCACCACCTCCTTGCGCAGAAGCCTCAGCAGGTCACGGTATGGCTGGATCACGGAAGGCCCCCTCCGACGCAACAACCGCGCCTTGATGAGGCGTATGAACCCTGTCAGCAGCGGCGCAAGCAGCACGACGAGCGCCATCTGGAATGCCTGGACGAGAAGAGCTGTGATCAGGACCATAGCGCCAGCACCAGAAGCAGGAAGACGAGCGCGAGGAAGACCAGGCTCAGATAACGCCGGATCGTGAGAAACTGCAGGCGGTTGAGCTTTTCGGCCACAAATCCGACGGCGCCTGCGATCGGCAGGTAAAGCCCTTCCCATATCAGATCATGTGTCTCGACGGCAAAATGTGCGGAACGGAGATCTCCGGGCGCCGGCATGTCGACCCGCTCGCGCGCCCGCAAGATCAGCGTGCCGAAAACGCGCTGGACGGGCTGGGCGAAGCTGCCGCCGCCATATTGCGTCATCGGATTGACCTCGGGGAAGCCGCAATCCCAGGCGGGCGCCCGGCGCAGCCGCCGCGACGCGAAACGGTGGATGAGATAGGCCGTCAGCGACGCCGAAGCGAGAGTGAAGAGGAAGACCAGCAAGCCGTTGTAGGAACTGCGGCTTTCGGCGATCGGCACGATCGACAACCAGGGAATATCCGCCTGGACCGGCATTCGGTCGCCGATCAGCGACAGCGTCACCGGCGCAAGGCCGTCGATGACGATCCCCGGCAGGATGCCGGCAAGAAGGCAGAGCGCCGCCAATATGGACATTGCCGCATGCGAGAAGCGATCGACCTCCAGCGCCTGTTCGGCGACGACGGTTCGAGGACGGCCGAGGAAGGTGACGCTGAATGCCTTGACGAAACAGGCGCCAGCCAGCGCCGCCGACAGGGCGAGCAGCCCGCCCACCGCCGGCACCAGGATCTTCAGGCCCCATTGCGGCAAAGCAGGGCTTTGCAGAATCGCCTGGAATGCCAGCCATTCGGAGACGAAGCCGTTGAACGGCGGCAAGGCGGAGATCGCGACACAACCGATGAGGAAAAGGAAGCTGGTAACCGGCATGCGGTGGATGAGGCCGCCGAGCTTGTCCATGTCCCGCTCGCCCGTTGCCGTCAGCACCGCACCGGCGCCGAAGAAGAGCAGGCTCTTGAAGAACGAGTGGTTGAGAGCGTGAAACAGCGCAGCCGTCAGCGCCAGCGCGGCCGCCAGATCCATGCCGTTCGCCTTGAAGGCAAGCGCCAGGCCGAGGCCTACGAATATCACGCCGATATTTTCGATCGTGCTGTAGGCAAGCAGACGTTTGAGGTCCCTCTCCATCATCGCATGCAGGATGCCCAGCACAGCCGTGCCGCCGCCGAGCACAAGGACGATGACGCCCGACCACCATGTCGGCGCGCCGATCAGGTCGAAGATCACGCGGATGAACGCATAGACGGCGACCTTGGTCATGACGCCGCTCATCAGTGCCGAAACATGGCTCGGCGCAGCCGGATGTGCCAGCGGCAGCCAGACATGCAACGGGACGAGGCCGGCCTTGGAACCGGCGCCGAGCAACAGCAGGATGAGCACGAGACCAGCCGTGAACGGCGTATGGTCGGACATCCGCATGGCGGCAAAACCATAGCCTCCGTCAGCCCCGGCAAGCAGCCCGAAGGCAAGCAGCAGCGCGAGCGTGCCAAAGCTCGCCATGACGATATAGAGATAGCCGGCCTTGCGGTTGCCGGCGTCGCGATGATGGACCATCACCATGGCCCACGAGGCGAGCGACATAAACTCCCAGGAAATGAGGAAGGTAAAGGCATCATCGGCCATTATCACAAGGTTCATGCCGGCGAGAAAAGCCGGAAAGAACGGCAGCACCCGATGCGGCGCGTGTTCGTGACGGCCGTAGCCGAGACCGTAGAGGCTGGAGAGCATGCCGCCGAGATTGACGATCACAAGGAACAAGGCCGCAAGCGCATCGATCCGGAAATGGCTCCCGAGCCATGGCAGGCCGAGAGGAAGGACAAGCGCCGGAGTTTCAGCGGCAGGGAGAGCCGCAGCAAGATAAGCGAACGCAATAACGAAAGCGATGGCGGAAAAAACCAGGCTTGCACCGTAGATGACAGGCGTGGACGAAGCCGAACGGGCGATCGACACGGCGAGCACAGCTGTCCCGAGGAGCGCCGCAACACATGACAACAGGACGGAAACCGATGTCACGGTTCATCCCTCGCTGCAGGAAAGGGTCTTGATGGTTCGGTCGCTCCGCTCTCGGATGACTTGAGTTTCGCCCTGAGCCTGACGCCTCGCCCACCATCGGTGCTGGCAGCCCCCTCGTTGATCACCTCGACACCGGCGCTTTCCAACGCGGCCAGCAAACGCATTAGGGAGTCGACATTGCCGCGCACCACATCGGCGCTCGCTTCCATGCGTTGAATTGTCGGGACAGATATGCCCGCCAGTTCGGCCAGTTGGCGCTGGTCGATACCGAGAAGGGCCCGGGCGGCCCGCATCTGAGCGGCGGTGATCACGACTGAAACATCGCTTATCTTGCGCAGTCTCTGACAATTGACATCTATGATGTGCCTATTGATGTCTGAAATCAATATTTTGATGCGTCAGCACCGTTTTGCCTTGAACCGCTGCTTGGGCGTTGTAACGTTGTCTGCAGCTTAACGGTTGATGGACAATGGCAGTGAGATGAGCACGTCCATCATCAGCTATAAGAATCACCGCTTGACCCGAATGGGCGCGTGATCGAAACGATCTGGATCGGGAAAACCACTACTGCTTTTGGAGCCACGAGCTCGGGAACAAGATTTGGGCCGGATTCGCAGGTCACCATACCGGCCAGCGGCCTCTGAAAGTGCCGCAAAGAAAGGCCTGACAGAAGACCGCACTCGATCACCTCAAAAAGGTCAGAAACTACTTGCGCAACGGACGGCAACCACAGAAGAGCAGTCCGAAATCGTACGCGGCCCTTATCAACCAAAGACAGCGACGGCGACGCTCCACAGACGTGATGACTTCAATCGGATGCTTAGTCAAAGGACTATCCCAGTGTTCGGACTAGGACTTCCGATGTTCAGCGCCGCCTCACAAGGCGGTCTTCACCGTGGGCCTACAGTAAAATCCACACAGGCGCTAATATACGACGTTTAAGGTCAGCCCAACGACGTCACTATCGACCCTACTGGATCCAGAAGACGCCGCAATTTGCCTTTCAGCCCTTGACGCCCTGTTCACGGAAACAGGCCCGTCGTGCAACGTTTTCGTCCGCAACCTGATCCCAATCCTGAATACAACGCGATCGTCGCGGGTTTGGAACGAGCGCGACGTCACCGCCCAAGGTAAGGTCTACCGGGGTAGGGCCAACTTCGACCGGCTGCTGACCACTCGGCAGATCTACAATCTCCTCGCGCGTTATCGCGCCGATCGCACGGTGACGGCATTACTGCCTCGCACGACCGTCTCCGCTTGCTCCCGTGGTCGATGGGATCAGGCGCCATGCGAGGAAGCTGGCCTCGCCGTACCATCTTATGTGACAGTCGCCTCACGGGAGCCGCATCGAGGTCGAAGATGCCAGAGCAGTAGAGCGTGTCGCGATTCATCCGGACCACGTCCTGCTTGTCGATTGTTGTCATGGTCTGGCTATGGTTCAGTTTCCCAAACTCTCGCGTCTGGGACACCACCAGCATGGCCGGCCCGACCATTGCCATGAAACCTGCGATACCGGAGGTTGCGCTACCCCACGTCATTGCAAGATCTCCTCACCGTTTCAGATTTAGGTCATCCGTTCTCACTTGTTCGCGTCGAAAACCTTCTGCCACAGGTCGAGCCGTGCCTTCAAAGGGTCAGGCCCAACCACAATGCCATCGTTCGTGAAGTTGATTATGGTGTCCGCCGAAGGGTTGTGCCTGGGCCAGACCGGCCGGCTCTCTCCATTTGGGTCGCCGGTTTTGGCAAAGGCAACCCAATAGGCACTCGCCAGCTTCGCCATTTCCTTGTCGGCGTCGGTCACCTTGTCACGAACGATCGCTGCCGGAATACCGAACACGTAAGGAATTTCCATGCCATGCGGCGTTCCCTGCCATTGGGGATTGCTGCGCAGCGCCTCCGCCACATAGGAAAACCGATAGAGCCAGGTGGGCTGCCCCCTCGCCGCCGCCAGGTTCGCCAGGTTGCGCGAAGGCTCGACAAGGGTCCGGTCCGCAAGCGCCTGCTGCTTCAGTTCTTCGAGCGTCTCGCCGCCCTCAGGATCGTAGATGGCCTTGGCTTCGGCGGCGTAGTCGCCAAACAACGCAAACAGGTCTTCTTTCGTGGCCGCCTCGCCGACGTGGAGTTCACGATTGTTGGCGCCGATGATCATGGGCACCATCGCCTGCCGGCCGTCCTTGAAGGCAGCCTCTGGTGTATCGGTGAGGAACTTTCCGTCAACGATCGATCCGGCGAGACCCACGATGCGTTGTCCGTTTCCCAGAGCGGGAATGACCTCTTCGCCCGAGGCTCCTTCGACCAGCTTTTCGGCCGGAAGTGCCCGAAGCGCTTTGAGCGCTTCAGTTCCTTCGCGATTGACGCCGACATACCGTGCATAGGCGACCGCCGTCGCCTCCGCCTCGGCGCGCGGCGTCACCGGAATGGATGCGATCCGTCCCGTGGGTATGCCGGGCGACTCCAAAATTCCTGCCCGGAACAGGCCGCGCGACAGCGGCGAAACCAGGTGCGACATCACCGAACCGCCGCCGGCGGACTCGCCGAATATGGTCACCTTGGCGGGATCTCCGCCGAAGACGGCGATGTTGCGCTGAACCCACTTCAGCGCTGCAAGCTGGTCCATGTAGCCGTAGTTGCCGATGGGCTCGCCGGGAGATTCCTCCGCCAGGGCTGGGTGGGCGAAGAAACCGAGCCGACCCAGGCGATAGTTCATGCTGACGACCACGACGCCTTGCGCGGAGAGAGCGTCGCCCGGATATTGGGCGGTATTACCCCGCACCAACGCCCCACCATAGATCCAGACCATCACCGGGTAGGGTTCGCGAAATTCCGCCGCCGGCCGCCAGACATTGATCGTCAGGCAATCCTCGGATTTCGGCAGATCGTCGGTCTGCATGCAGGCCGGCCCGAACTTGCTGGCCTCCCGCGCCCCCTCCCACGGCGTCACCGGCTGAGGCACGCGCCAGCGCAGCTCGCCGATTGGCGGCGCGGCGTAGGGAATGCCCTTGAAGCTGATCACGTCAGTTGCCGCAACACCGTGAACTACCCCGCTCTCGACCTTGACCGTCGCAAGGTCGGCGGCGACCGCCGTGGATACCATCAGGGCGGCCATGACGATGCTGGAGAGCAGAAACCGAAAGGATACCTGAAGATACATCGACATTTGTTCGGCATCCTCTCTTAACGGCCGTGTCTGAAGGACAGTAAACCCGGACTTGCACTTGGAGTAGTAATAGCATCTGGTTCACCACGCGAAAGTAGCGAACTTGCTCGATTTCGGGAAAACATGGTGATCAGCCTGCGAGAATAGAGGTTTTTCGCCGCAACGGCCCGAATTCGCAGCTGTCTGTCGGAGTCCAAATGTAATCTCCGGTGAGACTGATATGCTGCCACCCAAGCCGGGTGATATGTTTGCTCCAGCAGCCGCGTGCGAAACAGGCCGATATTTCGCCGGAGAATGAACCGCTGCACAGCAGCCTCCCTCCCGCTCTGTAATCGTCACCGATCTCGTCTTGATTGGCAAGATAAGTGTACTACAGCCCTCGGCCTGCGCGCCAGCTTAGTGGCTGAAGCCAAGACGACACGTGCTGAACGGGCATATGCTCGACCGAACTTGGCGGCCCGCTCCGCAACCGCCTAGAACGAGACTTCAATGTCGCGATCAGTCGGCCGATCTTCCACATGGTGCAGGCTCAGCGGAAAGCGGAAGTGGAGCCACATCTGCATACGCCATGAACTCAGTGGGAAACGATGACGCTTGTAACGGGGCATCGTAACATGAGTCGATGGTTTCGGGCGCATGCCGGCAAATACCGTCGCAAGGCGACGCCACCCTTAATTTCCGTCACCGATCAAAACCGTTAGCGGGTAGTCACCCTCCCACACCCCAGATTGGTCACGCTGCGGCTTCTCCCTCTGCGATCTCGGCAGCCTGAGCCTTCTTCATGCCTTGTTGAAGCTGGAAGGCGGCGGCGGCTTCGCCGCCACCTTCCACATGTACGGTGGGGACCGCAATTTTGATGCCGTTCTCGTCAAATGCCTTCTTGATCATCATGAAAGCACGCCGCCTGATGGCAAACTGCACGCCCGGCTTGGTCATGAGCTTGAGCCTCAGTATGATTGCAAAGTCGCCGAAGCTGTCAACGCCCTGCATTTTCAACGGCTCGAGCGTATCTGCGGCGAATTCCGGATCTGCCGCCAGGTCCTGACCTACCTTCTTGATGACCTTGCGTGCCAACCCAATGTCAGAATCGTAGGTTACGTTGATCGTCATTTTGTCGATCACCCAGTCCCGGCTCATGTTCTGGATCGCACCAAGCTGTCCAAACGGAACCGTGAAAACGGGTCCACGATGATGCCTGAGCCGCACCGATCGCAGGCTGAACGATTCGACGGTGCCCTTGTAGCTGCCACTCTGGATGTATTCACCGACGCGAAAGGCGTCGTCCAGCATATAGAAGACCCCGCTCAAAACGTCCTTGACCAGGGTCTGCGAACCGAAGCCGATGGCGACACCAAAGATGCCGGCGCCTGCAATCAAAGGCGCGATCTGCACACCCAGGCCTGACAGGATTGTCAGCACGGCGACCGCGCCGATGAAAACTGCCAACGCATTGCGAAATATGGGTAGCAACGTACGAAGCCTGCCGCTGCGTGCCACCTCGTCTGCGCTGCCGGCTGCATGCTCGGCAAGGTCCATCCGATAGGCGATCAGCGCCTTCGACGCTTGCCAAAGCAAATCGGCAACCAGCAGGATGACAATTGCATTTAGTACTCCGTTGACCACGATCGTACCAATCTGGCTACCGACCAAAGCGGCAGCGCTGAAGCGCCAGACATATGCCAGCCACGCGACCGCCGCTGCAATTACGAGCGCTCGGGCGCCCCTGACGATCGTCACGTTTAACAGGACGCCGAGAGCTCCCGTCAACTGCTTCCTATCGGCGAAGACTTGCGCCACGTGGCCGGCGCCGCGCGTCAGAGCTGGCAGGACCAGTGAATAGATGCCGACGAACAGCAGTCCGACGAGACCGGCAACCCATGCCAGCCACAGCAGGATGAGATATAGAGTAAGCAGCGAGCGCACGACGGGAGCGGCGGATGTGCCGGGCCGTCGCCAAACCGCTTCGATCGCGGTCGCCAGAATACCCAATCCGAATGCAAATGACGCGAGCCTTGCTACGTCTATGGAGAAGCCCAATGAGGGCATGAGGCTGACAACGGCCCAGCCGGCCAACAAGAATCCGACAATGATATTGACTCGCCGAAGCCAGAAGCACCCGGCTGCATCAATTTCCGCAATAGGCGTTGATTGATCTGATGAGCCGCTGCCGGCGCCCCCGAAAGCAAACAGCAATCGCACGATCGTGTAGACGATCCGGAACGCGATGAAGGCAAGAAGCAGTGTCAGTACGACCTTGCGCAGCAGCAGTGGCCAATCGAATGTCAAGAACGAGCCGACGCTCGCCAACGCAAACGTCAGCACCTCTACGGCGTCCAGCGCAATCGTCTTTTTGGAGTCCTCTCCCACTCCCGGCGTTCTCACGCGGGTGAGCGCGCGCCGGATCAGCCACTCGGAGCCGAAACCGACCATAAGTAAAAGCGCCAAAATACCGACGATCAGCCCCGGCCTCCCCGAATTCACGTCACGTGTGATCACAGCAAGGGCATTCGCCAGTTCCGCCGGTACGCGGGTAATTGCATTCGCAAGGGCAGCGATACGACCCTCGACGGCCGCCTCCCAAATCGAGATTGCTTCCGCAACCGAAAAGCCGGGCCCTGCGACGGGGGTTATAACCTTCCCTTCCAGCCACGCCTTAACTTCAGGATTGCTTGCCAGTTCGAGGAACTGTCGCACCTTCTCGGGCGGGGGATCGTCGATCGCAATAGGTTGCGCCCACGATGCGCTTTGCAGAATCAAGAGGGTAATTGACGCTACAATGCAGGTCCGGAGACTAGCGGCAGCGACTAGAAGCCAGGATAAAAGCTTGATCATCATTCCGCCTCACCCATAGACAGCGATGCCGCCCTAACACCCTGTGCCCTGCCGGAGTGGCCCCATCAGCAGGACAGGCCGCACCGCTGCTTCCTGGTGACCCCAGCGGCCATGTTGCGCTGTACCCAATAGCTCGAAGGCAATGAGCCTGTTTGGCTCATACTCGTCCGCTGGATTAACAGTAATACACGCCGACGGCACAGCGGCGCACGGTGCGACGCGCCACTCCGGCCGCGCTGACCGGCGTCATCGGACGCCCGACCCTGGCTTCGGCGGAAGAGACAAAACTGAACGTATCCAGAGGCGGGAGGCGATCCAACGCCTCCACTCCGACAAGACCGGCGCCGCAGATGAACAGCGCGAGCTTCAAATTCTTTAACGTGGTCATTCGACGCCTCCTGGTGAGAACTGGTTGGGCAACTCATCGATATCGGTGAGGTTCTTCAGGTCGATCTTCCTTGCGCCGGTTTTGTTGGCGAAGGCAAAGTCAGGCGCGGCGACCTCGCTACCGGTCTTCCAGTCGCGGATCTGGACGCTGTATTGCGGCCCCTGGTCCACTTTCTTGGAGGTGATCACGTATTGGCATGGATAGGGGTGCTCGCCCTGGGCGATCCATATCTGCCAGTCGACCTTCTTGGCGCGGAACGCCAGATGATCGCATTCGACGCCCCCGATTACGCCGCTGCCGAGATCCTTGACGTCGACCACATCACGCATAAGCTCTTCGTACACGTTCGACTGCAGAAGATCGGCGCCAGGGACGTGCCGGTGATAGGTGTCCCGCAGCTCATCGACCAAGTGATCGATCGTGCCGGGGATATCAGCTTGAGCGTAGAGATTGGCGTCCTTGCCAAGCAGCGTCAGTGTCTTGCCGTCGAACGTCATCTCGACATTGGCAAATCCACCGTGTCGGTTGGCGCGCAACTTGTCCGGCCGGCTGAGGTCTACTGCGCCAGAACTGGCCAGGAGAAGCTTCTGGTGATCCTTGGTGACGATCTCGAGGTTAGTATCGTACGAGAACGATATGGCCGTCTGCTCAGCCATATAGTCAGACATGGCCTTGAGCAGGCTATTGGGGTCCGCCTCATTGGCGCTAGCGCCAGACACTGCACCCAAGGCAAGAAAAAGGCTCAATCCTGCAATTGGCTTCGCGGCTCTGCGCTTGCTCGTTTTCCGGGGGCGAGGCATCTGATCAATCTCCGTTCAGATTTTAGGATCGTCTAATTTAGCCACGGTGGCATTGATTCATGTCAACGAAGAAATCGCCCAATGGTGGCTGAACTTCGGATGTCGGGTCACGAAAGACGACACCCCAGATCGAAGCCGCTAGAGCGGCGATCCGCCGTATAGCGCTGCGATCAAGATGAGACGAATCTCACCTTGATTGCCGCTACGCACCGCCGCAACGGTCATTGCGCAGGCCACGTCAGGCCATCAGGCGGATTGATTACCGGCGTATCGTCACCTGTGGGTTAGGCAATCCAGATGCGATTTAGGTGGCGTCGCGAGAGCAACCATTCGCTTCCAGTTGAAAAGCGATCCATGAGCATGTGATTTCATCGATCCGGCAAGGCGCTGGGCGTCGCAGTATCGTCTGGGGTCTCATTCGAAGCCCGGCGGAGCGGAAAGCCAGTTCTTGCCGGATTTTCCTCGCTGGTATCCGAGTTTGTAGAGTTGATGCATGTAGTTGAGATCGAACGGTTCTTGGATTCGACGTCGAATTGATTGGGAATGAGCGCGAGATGGTAGGTGAGGCCGTCCCGCTTGGCACCTAGATATCAATCCACGCGCGAGTTCATCAGCTCGCAATCTCAAACCTGAGCATTTCCGGCCTTTGGGGGCAACTCCAGCTGCTGACGCGAACTCAGCACGAAAAGGGTGTCTTTCCCTGACCGGGAGGCACCCTTTTCAACTAGCCTGCTCCTTGGCCAACAAGTCCCGCAGCCGTTCTAGGATTGAACGCCATCTCTCGTGCCGATTAATCTCTTGATCGACTGCCCAAGTTCCCAATCTAGCAATCATTGCCCGCTTTACACGCAGCTCTTTTAGGTAATTCGAATGGTCCTTGATCCGAAGATCAAGCATCCTGACGCGGGCTTCCCAAGTCATGACTGCACTCCCCATGACTTACAACTTAAAGAATACCACAATGAAAGACTGAAGGCATCTCCCAACTATGACGGATAGCGATGATGTGCAGTGGGGTTAACCCCAATTGGCGGCTTGCTCCAAAAAGCTCGTCTGAACCATATTCTCGCGCCGACTCCTTCGACCGGTTGACATTACACCCAACGGTTACCCGGAATACCAGGGGTCGGCGCCTCCCCAACTTTTTCTTCCGATGACGAAAACCACGTACTTTAGCGGATATCTTTGCGAAGTCGGTGGAGGCACTTTGACGAAGCGTCGAGAATGGGTCGTCACCACGGCGTAGGCTTTGGCCTCGGCCCGGCGCTATTTCCAAGTTACGCCGGGCCGAAAAGTTGTAACCGAGGCTACATCCAACCCACTAGTTTAAAGAGGGCTGCCCACAACAGCAGAGATATCGCCGCGGCGACGAGCAGATGATGAGCGCGTGTCATCTTGACTTCCTCCTCCCAAAGGATCTCACCCATCATGAGCTGATTCGCCACTTAAGGCAGTTGAAATATTCGCGCTTAAGATGATGGGGCGATGGGGCATCACGAAGGTCGGCAGACTTAAAGGAGTCACGATCACGATCTGATCACTCAGACGCTGCTTTGTTGGGGCGGTGGGACGTTGCTATTTTAGACGGATTAGCTATCTCGCCGAGCTCAGTGGAACACGGGGTCGGAAGAGACAATGAGTTGGACTTCCTTCGAATCTGGAAAGCTGCAGAAACTCAAGTACAACAGTCAAGACCAGAGCCTTGAGATCGTATATCGCGATGGCGATAAGGCTCGCGCAGAAGGCATCAGCTCCGGCCGATATGAGGAACTGATTTCAGCATCGGTGGAAGATCGAGACATCTTTTTCACCAACCTGATAGAACCCCATGTGACATGGCGACGATCTGTCCGTCGTATGCCCAGTATCCCGCCAGGAATTATCGCGCTTGCGTTGCTCGTAATCTGCTCTTCCTGGCTTTTCTTCTGGTTCATGGACCACCTGATATTCGTGATGAAGCGCTGAAGCCGCAAACCACCGCCAAGCTGCCGAACTTCCCGAGGATTTCCAACGAAGTGGCATTTGCGGGTGGTTGCCTTTGCGGGCGATGTGGATCGCCAGCCGGTCCGTCGAACTTAAGTTCGGCGAAATGGCGCGGATCGCTCGGCGAATTGGCCTTCAGCACGGCGAGCGCCAGCTCGACGCGGTCGGGCATCGGATCCAGCAGCAGGTTCGGCTGGCGGGGTCACGCCGCTTTCGTACGCAGCCCTTCAAGGGCTTGTCTTCGGAAAGTAGTGGCTTGGAACGGGGTCGATTGATCATCTGGGGATTACATCAGGGATTTCTAGAGAAATGTTGTTTTGCGCATCGGCGAGGCTTTTGTCACCAGTCGAACATCGGCCTTCGTCTCTTCCATGTCGGTCGCCAGAACATGCATCCTCGATACATGGGCGGCCTCGACAAAGCCGCGCACGCTCCGGATTCCATAAGGCGCATGGCGTCCATCGAGGTCGCCACCCCATGATGGAAGGAAGCCGGGTCGTTTTCGGGATGCGCCCTTTTCGCCCATCAGAAAGGCAGCGAGATCTTCGACGCTGTGGGCCTGGCGATATCGTGCTATGCCATCTGTCTCGACGTGAAGCGGACGGATCGGTGTCGAATTCTGAAGACTATTCATGACGCAGTACCTCTCGATGTCTCGACAGACTCACATGGGATGGGATTCGAATGAGTCGAGTCGATGATCGCTGAATCCGCGAGAAATGGATCGCACGCACAGCGTGATCGCCGATTCGCTTGGATCGATCAAACACACAAAGAAGCGTATCGGAGCTTTCAGCATAGCGGCGGCGCCCGAGCGCCGGAAAGCGGGAATTCGCGTCACACGAGGGCGTGGCGAAGAGCAGCCGCAGGAGCATCAGCGAAGCGGTCCGAACGAGATGCGGGACCGACTGCCCCACGCCCTCGTGTTCCGCTTTTCGGCCGGCCTCGCAGACAATCGCCACCGCCGCAACCATCGACCCGCCGCCCTTCCCTCACCTGCCCGGCCGCGCGAGCGATCGTGCGATATCGATGATGTCGTCACGCGAGGCGGTTGGATCTTCCCTGTTCCATGCGACACCGAGACCGATCTTGAAATCGATCCCCCTCACCTTTTTCAGTTCAAACCCTCGGTTCGGCAGATCCTGCGTCCATTCCGGCACGAAGCCGATGCCAAGACCGGCAGAAACCAGCGACACCAGCGAGAACGTGTCGTCGCATGTATAGGCGACATTGTCCGTCAGATCGTGCGCCTCGAATTTTTCCGCGAAATACCTTTCGCTGTAAGAGAGGTTCTGGCGGGAAAAGGAGATGATCTTCTCATTGCGCAGATCCTCGATGTCGATCTCGCTCCTCAGCGATAGTGGGCTCTCCCTGGCAACCGCCAGCAGGTAACGCTCATGGGCAATCGAGAAGAAGCGCAAGGAGCCGATATTCTCCACCGGCCTTATGAAACCGAGATTGATGCGGCCTGCCTCGATATGGCGGATGATGTCGTCGGTGGTGCCGCTTTCGATATGCAGGCGGATATCGGGATACTTGCGGGCAATGCGCGACAGGAAGGACGGCAGCACGCCGATGGTGGCAGGATAGACGGTGCCGATCGCAATCCTCTTCGCCGTCTTGCCGGCCACCGAGCGGGCAATCTCGGTCGACAGGTCTACCTCGCTGAGGATCCTGACCGAGCGCTCGTAGAAGGCTGCCCCTGCCCTTGTCAGCTCCACCCGCCTGGTCGTGCGGATGAACAGCTGCACGCCGAGCTCCTTCTCCAGTGCCATCACCGTATTCGACAGCGCCGGCTGGGCGATATGCACTTTGGCTGCCGCCCTGCCGAAATGCAGTTCCTCGGCCACCGCAACGAAGTAGGATAGCTGGCGCAGTTCCATGTGACCACCGGAGCAAGAGGACGAGAATGCGCTTCCGCACGAGAACGGCGGATTCGAGACGGATTTCAGGTGCAGAAAGGCGTGCTTCCTCTGGCTAAATAGCCACACAATGCCTACAAGCGTATTCATAGATGCTTGGCGAACGCTGGTCAAGCACTTTTCGCTACACCTGTATTCATTTTTTTGGTCGACCTAAATGGCAGCACTCACTCCGGAGGCAAACAGGGCAGCCCGCGCTATCCTTAAATGGTCGGTAAGAGAGCTCGCTGACCATGCCGGAGTTGCTTTCTCTACGGTGCATCGATTTGAAGCTACAGGACTCGCGACCGAAACGACGAAAGACAAAATCAAGGCGGCGTTCGCTTTGCACGGTGTCGAGATAACCAACGGGGACTACACCGGCGCGCGTCTGCTGCTCAAACGAAAATCGGAACTGGAGTAGCCTATTGGCTCCGGCTCACCAAGCGCTTCGTGAAGCTGTGCGGGTGGTCGTAGACGCAATGGTCGCCTTGAGCGGACTCGAACTCTCGGCACCAGATTTGTCTCCACTTCGAATGAAATCAACTGCTTGGCTTTCGAAGCCGAGGACGGCCTATTCCCCAAACGGAAGTTCAATTTCTTCGCGGATTTTTTTTGCGCCCTCGATCAGGACCGCGCTGAACCGCTCGGCATCTTGTGCCGGCAGCATTCCCGCCCCGGTTCGAATACCTTCTTGCCACGCGGGCCCGCGCTCCCATGCTTCGTTGTAGACGAGCGCCAAGTCAGCAGATCGCCTTGTCTGCTGCAGGGCTTCAAAGAGCAACGCAGCTTGACGAATGTCCTTCTCTTGCTTTGCCGGCCCCTGCCCGTCAGTGTGTCGGCGACTGGCGACGATGAGCTTGTGGACCGCATAGCGGGACGGATCAGGGACGACAACTGGGACACCACTTCGGTGGAGCAGCATTGTCCTGACAGGTTCCCTTATGAGGAAGTCGAGAAAGCGTAATGGATCCGCGCTGGCGCCACCAAGGGCGGGCATCTTCGCCGGCTGGTCGATGTAGTCATCCGAACCGCGGTTAGACGTCAGGAATTCGACCCGGTAGCCGTCCGCATTCTGAAACGCCGACGAGGCCGCGGACCCCGATCGATGCGGAACTGGCCGGAAGCTGGCGTCGACGCCCTGCAGCAGCTCAACGATCGGGGGTAGGCTGTCTTCAACCTCCCGACTGATGGCATAGTCCTGGGCGATGTCCGCATCGCCCGTCAGGATTGCAGCCATGGGAAGCCGGACCCCCAGCAGTCCCGAATAGCACTGAAAGGCTACCGTGCCGATGAGGACGCCCCGGAGCCGGAAAAGACCGCCATCGGCAAGAGCCTCGACGATGTCGCCCGACATGGCGTCAGGGGCAATCATCCCGCCTTCGCGGATGAGGGTATTTACCAAGCGCCTGCGAGCGCGTAGATCGTCCTTGTCCCGCTTATGATCAGCTACGCGCTGCGCGATATCCGGATCATCAGCAGAACCGACGTAACGACGTTTCGTGCCACCATGTCCATCTGGGATGTCGAAGTACCAGTACTTGCGCCCTTTGATGTTCGCCGGGGTGAACCGACCTTCCGGAGGGAAATCGGCCGTCCAAGCGGCGTCGAGCGAGCGCTGACTGAGTTCGGCGAGCATCGTCTGATACATGAGGTCGATGGGCTTCATAGGCTTGGCTCCGGCGTTATACCGTTTTTCAAAAACAGTATAACGGTCGAGAGAATAGGCCGCAAGATAGGATGCTAGCCCTATCGCCTTGAACGGAATCGGACCCAGAACCAGCAAACCCAAGAACCTATCTTGCTGATTTCCCGCGGAAATGTCCTCTATAATCAACATAGTTTGCGGTCGCTAAAAGAGCCGGGCAAGCGGGCAAAGCCTCCTTTGCTCTAAAGGACCGGCTTTCGTTTGGAGCGAGTAGTTCATGCTGCTCGTTGCGCCTTTAACCGCGGCCGACTGTCCAACTTTTTACCCTTATTTATCCCAGGTCCGAAGACCGGCGATGCTAGTCCTTTTTCCAGAGGCGCTGATGTGGATCGGCACCCAATTTTGAAAAAGGAAAACATCATGAAAAAACATCTTCTCACCACTGTCGCACTTCTTATTGCCATCTCTCCCGTTGCGGCCGAAGCCCGCTGCGTGCCGAATGACGCGGTCATCGCCGCGAACGCTGTTCCCGTAATTCAGTACAAAAACACGACGATCGACGGCGTGAAGGTCTTCTATCGCGAAGCCGGCCCGAAGGACGCGCCGGTCCTCCTGCTCCTGCACGGATTTCCGACCTCGTCACACATGTTCCGCAACCTCATCCCCCTGCTCGCTGACCGCTACCGCGTGATTGCGCCTGACTATCCCGGCTACGGCCAGAGTGACGCGCCCGACCACACCAAGTTCGACTACACATTCGCGAATCTGACCAACATCGTCGACAAGCTGACCGAAAAGGTCGGAGCCGATCGCTACAGCATGTACGTCATGGATTACGGCGCACCGATTGGATATCGGCTCGCGCTCAAACATCCCGAGCGGGTTGAATCGCTGATCGTGCAGAACGGCAACGCCTATACCGAGGGTCTCGCCGCATTCTGGGATCCGATCAAGGCCTATTGGGCCGAACAGACGCCGGTACGCCGGGAAGCACTTGCCGGCCTGGTCACGCTCGAGACCACCAAGTTCCAATATACCGACGGTATGGGTGATGTTGCACATATCAGCCCCGACAACTGGGTCGTCGATCAGGCATTACTTGATCGCCCGGGCAACAAGGATATCCAGCTGGATCTCCTGGGCGACTACGGTAGTAATGTGCCGCTTTACCCTCAGTTCCAGGCCTTCTTCCGCGAGCGCCAACCGCCAACACTGATCGTCTGGGGCAAGAACGACAAGATCTTCCCCGAACCCGGCGCGCACCCCTATCTTCGCGATCTCCCGAACGCCGAGATGCATATTCTCGACAGCGGCCATTTCGCCCTGGAAGACAAGCTCGACGTGATGGCGCCGTTGATCCGCGACTTCCTCGACCGCAAGGTTTGTAACTAATCCAGAGTTCATCCGCTCCGCGGGGCTAACGGCCCCGCGGCCAACCCCCTCAAAGGAAAAGATCATGACCAATCCTCTTTCGGGCACCCAGGCGGCTGGGGAGCCAGCCCGTTCGATCGTCCTCGTGCACGGCGCTTTTGTCGATGGCTCCGGATGGCAACAAGTCCATAGCGAACTTGTAGACCGCGGGTTCGAAGTGCTTGTCGCCCAACACCCGACGACCTCACTTGAAGGTGACGTTGCGACCACCGAGCGTCTTATCGCATCGGCTCGCCATCCGGTGCTGCTGGTCGGCCACAGCTACGGCGGAGCGGTTATCACCGAAGCCGGCGCCAATCCCAAGGTCAAGTCATTGGCCTACGTCGCGGCTTTCGTGCCGGATGTCGGCGAGTCCGTCGCAGCGCTGAATGAAGCGCCGGAAGAGCCCGGCGAAGCGAAGGCGCCGTTGTTGCCTCCGCAGGATGGCTACCTCGTTGTGGACCCGGCCCGTTTTTCGGAAGCGTTTGCTGCCGATGTCGATCCCGCCACCACGCGGTTCATGGCTGCCGCCCAGCTACCCTGGGGCCTTGCGGCGGTCATTGCGCCCCTCACTCATGCCGCATGGAAGACCAAACCCAGCTTCTATCTCGTCGCTTCCGCCGACAGGATGGTACCTCCGAGTGCGCAGCGCCGCATGGCTCAGCGCGCGGCAGCCGCGATCACTGAAATCGATAGCAGTCACGCCGTGATGATGTCGCACCCGCAGGACGTCGCAGCGTTCATCGTAGCAGCAGTCGTAAGCACTATCCGGAAAGCCGGACAATGACCCGGCCCGTCACCTACCACCGAACCACCAGCATTGCCGGCGTCAACATATTCTACCGCGAGGCAGGAGAGCGCGGCGCACCTGTGGTGGTGTTGCTGCACGGCTTTCCAAGCTCTTCGCACATGTACCGCAACCTCATTCCAGCGCTCGCTGACTGCTATCATGTGATTGCACCAGACCTTCCGGGGTTCGGTCTGTCGGAAATGCCTTCGTCGAGCGACTTCGAATATGACTTTGCCACGTTCTCAACCGTTGTCGCCAACCTTCTCGAACAGCTGGGTGTCGAGCGGTATGCGCTATATGTCATGGATTACGGTGCGCCGACCGGGTTTCGTTTGGCGCTCGCGCATCCCGACCGGGTTACCGCCCTGATCGTCCAGAACGGCAATGCCTATGAAGAGGGCATAGGGGACTTTTGGGCACCGACGCGCGCTTACTGGGCCAACAACGGCCCGACGAACCGCGACGCGATGCGGCCTTTTCTGTCGCTCGACGGCACACGCTTCCAGTATCTCACTGGGTCAAAGGACGAGGCGCGGATCGACCCCGCGTCGTGGCTGTACGACCAGCTCTTCCTCGACCGTCCGGGCAGCGTCGAAATTCAGTTGGACATCATCTACGACTATCGGACCAACGTCGCGCTCTATCCCGCCTTTCAGGCTTATCTGCGCGAGCATCGGCCTCCGACGCTGATTCTGTGGGGCAAGAATGATCCCATCTTCCTGCCCGACGGCGCGCGCGCTTACCTTCGCGACGTTCCCGAAGCCGAACTTCATTTCTTCGACACTGGACATTTCGCCCTCGAAGACACGGCGGACGAGATGATCCCCGTGATGCGCGACTTCCTTGCTCGAAATCTGACCAAATAACTCAACCCCAAAGAAGGATAAGAACCATGTACAATAGCAAATCCAAGCCGAGCGTACTTCCGACCGGTGGCGGCGCAGCCCTCATCGACCCCTCCGACGCCCTCATCCTGCTGCTCGATCACCAGTCCGGACTGTTCCAGACAGTAAAGGACATTTCCGTGTCCGATCTGCGCCGAAATGTGGAGGTGATCTCCAAGCTCGCCACCCTCTTGAATATCCCTGTCATCACCACGGCCTCGGAACCTGCAGGGACCAATGGTCCGCTGATGCCAGAGATCCACGAACTGGCTCCGCATGCAGTCTATGTGCCGCGTAAGGGCGAAGTGAATGCATGGGACAATGACGATTTCGTCGCAAAAGTTCGCGCGACCGGCCGCAACACTCTCATCATGGCGGGCGTCTGGACCAGCGTCTGCGTGATGTTTCCGGCGCTCGACGCCCGTGCCGCCGGCTACGATGTCTATGCTGTTCTCGATGCATCGGGGGATCCGAGCGAAATGGCATCGCGCATTTCACTTGCCAGGTTCGTGCAGGGCGGCGTCAAGCCGACATCGACCAACGCATTGCTGTCCGAGCTTCATCGGACCTGGGCACGTCCCGAAGCTACCGAACTCGGCAAGCTCTATGGTCTTGTCGCTCCCAATTATGCTGCTGTGGCCGAAAGCTATGCCCGCGCGCAGCAGGCCGCGCGAGAGGCAATATAGCCTCGCATTCCCGATGCCCTGCGAACCGACAATGCAATGAGGAGACACGATGTGACCTATGGCTTTATGGATATCGCGATCACTCCATCAGTTCGCAGGGCGCAAGCGGAAATGGGAGCGGATCGTCTGTGGTCGGACTTCAAGGGGCACCGCGAATTCGACAGGTTCTCAGTAAGAGAAACCGCGTTTATCGCACAGCGCGACAGTTTCTACATGGCCTCGGTTTCGGAGACAGGCTGGCCCTATGTCCAGCATCGCGGCGGACCTTCAGGCTTTCTCAAAGTGCTCGATGATCGCACGCTTGCCTTCGTCGATTACCGCGGCAATCGCCAGTATATCAGCACCGGCAATCTGGCTGAGAACGACCGGACCTGCCTGTTTCTGATGGACTATCCCGCACACACACGTCTGAAGATCTATGCCCGCGCCGAGAAGCTGGGACTCGATGCGGACCCAGTGCTCACGGCGAAAATCACCGATGGTGATTATGGCGCCAAGACTGAACGCATTTTCAAGCTCAAGCTCGAGGCGTTCGATTGGAACTGTCCACAGCATATCGAGCAACGCTACACCGAAGCCGAATTTCTTTCAGCCTCACAGCACCTGATCGACAAGATTGCTCAGCTGGAGCGAGAAAATGCGTCGCTGCGGGAGCGCATCGACACGCGAAGAAAAGATTGAAGTGCCAAGGTCAGCGCACATCCACCGCAGCCATGGCAAGCTGGGTCCGTTTGATCGCGGCGCCAGCCCCCATGGCGAGGGCGCTATCCAAAGACTTCTGGAAATAGCGCATCGCTTTGTTTGGACGGGCGTTCCCGGCTTCAATCATTCCCGCAACGCGCCAGAGATCAGGATGCCACCAGCGTTCCTCACGAATCCCGATTTCGCTAAGCACGGCGCGCAGGCTGTTTTCTGCAAGTTGCATCTCACCCTCAGCAATATAGGCCTCCGCCAATAGGCTGCGGTAGAAAGGAACGCGAGCACGCCAGCTTCCCCGAAGCAATCCAGCGATGCTGTCCTGCATCAAGGTGAAACCTGCTCTTTCACCTCGAGCCGACTGGATAGCACCGGCGAAAAACGTTGCTGTCCCCTCATAAATGCCGACGCTTTCACGGCGGCTGACGTCAGCCAACTGCCGCTGAAGCTGCGAAGCGGTTTCGAGATTGCCGTCCACGAATGCGATCGGAAGGCCCGCGAGCGAGATCGCATTGCCGAGGGATATCATGTGATCGAGGTCGACGGCACGATCGATGGCACGACTGGCCAGAACGGCGGCACGATCAGAGTCACCCTGTAACCAGCACAGAAATGCCTGAGACAAGCGTATGCCAGCCGGCAAGTCGACTTGGAATCGCGAGAGTCCATGGCCTTCTTCCAAGTGACCCGAATCGTTCATCAGTGCCTCCAGATGGGCCGATGCCGAATTGAGCTCACCTGCGTAGATTTCGATATGCGCCAACAGCCGCTTCCCGTCGGGCACTGTCGTCCAGTCCAAACCCTTTGATGCCGCAAAATCGTTCATGCTGCGTAACGCCGTGCGCGGCCGGCCGGAATAAGCAAGAAAGACGGCCTGTCCGCACACCGAGCGCACTTGAAACCCGGCGTCGCCCGACCCGTTCGCATGAAAGATGCTTTCGCGCCAAGCGTCCTCGGTTTGCGGGTGCATGTGGCGTGCCAGCGTCATAGCCCAAGCCCGCGCCGTGGAGAGCTTTGCTCGTCCCAGAGGCGCGAGCCCTACCAGTGCCGCACTGTTTGAGCTTGCAAGATCGATGGCCTCCAGCATTTCCCTGAACGCCGAAAGCTCTTGCCACAGGGGCAATGCGGCGACCACCAGTTCGACACCCAACGCAGCGTCCCCTGCAGGGTCGAACGCCCAGGCGATCGCGGCACGGACATCGTCGATCTGCCTCCTATATTTCCCCAACCATTCGCGAGACGTCTGTGAGGACCATTCCCGTTCGGCGATCTGCAGCTTGTCCCTTATCCGGATGGCAAATTGTCGCCTGGCTTCCTCTCTGTAGCGTGAACCAAAGAGACGCCGTGCAGCATAGGTGCCGGTGCTCTCGGCCATCCTGTAATGCACAGTCCCGCCGTCGTATTGCGCGGAGAGCAGTGACTTTGCCACCAGCTGCGAAAGGGCATCACGTCCTGCCATCGGCACGAGGGCACCAGCGGAATACATGGCTTCTGCGTCGTCGGCGTTGAATCGCCCCGAAAACACCGAAAGCAAGGCGAGCAAGATAGCCTCGCGGTCGGGAAGAAGCCGATAGCTCCAGTCCAGCGTAGCCTCCAGCGACTGGTGGCGCAAAGGCGCATCCCTTGCTCCACGACCCATCGCGTCAAAACCATTCTTGAACAGGCCTTCAAGCGCTGAGGGAGCAAGGACACTGGCCGTGCCGGCGGCCAATTCGATAGCGAGTGCCAAGCCGTCCAGCCGAGTGCAGATTGAGACGACACTGCGAACGTATTCGTCCGTTGGTTCCGAAACGCCAGCGCCGTGGGCCGTTGAGATGAAGAGCTGGATCGCAGGAAACTGAAGCGCGTCGGTCGTGGAGAGCTCAGCCGTCTGGTCCGGATAAGCGAGCCCGGAGAGAAAATGGATTTGCTCGTGTCTCGTCCGAAGCGGCTCGCGGCTGGTCACGAGGATACGGGCGCCCGGCACCGCTGCTGAGATCCGCTCGACCGTCGTCGCTGCCATTGCAATGACGTGCTCGCAATTGTCGATGATGAGAAGCAGTTTGTTGCTTCGAAGGAGGTCAATTACACCCGCGATCGGATCGTCCAATCCGAGGGAGATGCCGAGAGCGGAAGCTATTGCGGGCACCACAAATCGGGGATCGGTGACCGTAGAGAGATCGACAAAGGCAATGGCTTTGCCTTCGTTGCAGCAATGCTGAGCAACGGTGACCGCGAGTGACGTTTTCCCGGCTCCGCCTGGCCCGACGATGGTGACATAACCCGGGTGATCAAGCTGTTCGGAGATTTGCCGGATCGCGTCATCGCGGCCGAGGAGCTGCCGCACTTCCGGTGGGGCGGTATGATGACTCGTGATTGAAGCAACTTGCCGTGCTACCGCTGGGCGGTCGTTCTCCACCGCGGCGACGAACTTGTAGCCGCGGCCAGCGATCGTTGCGATGTATTCCGCGGTGGGATCGAGTTCGGCCAGCGAGCGTCGAAGGTTGCCCACATTGACCTTCAAATTATGGTCGTGGACGATATAGTCCGGCCATACGTGCGAGAACAGATCGGCTTTACTCACAACCTCGCCAGCCCGCGCCACGAGCAGGGTCAGTATATCGAACCCTCGCCCACCCAGCGCGACGGACTGCCCCTTGTACAGGAGGGCTTGGGCTTCAGGTAACAGACGGAAGTCGCCGAACTGGTAGGCCTTTTGCTTCGACAAGGCCTGGGAACCGCCATCGTGTGACACTTTGCTCTCACAAACCACAAAAGCTCGACGTTACACTGCCTTAGCCAATTTTCAAGACGTTAAGAGAGATGGTTGCATGCACCACATGCTGCCCGGAGATGATGGATACCACGTCACTTCTCAGATCCTTGAGGGTACATTGGGAAATCGTCAAATGTGCAGGAAGTCGGCGCTGTGATTATTCAGTTTTTATTCCAAGAATTCATTTATCCGCTTTTGGCGAAGTTTCTGCCTTAGGAGCACTCCATTGGATTCTTGTTCTTCCGATTACCCCTGCCCTACAAAAGAAGACGCCATTGAGGCAAAAGCTTTCATTGATCTGCATAACGCCGCCCGCGGCCAATTGGCGGACGAAGAACGATTCGAATGCATTTCCATGAATGGTGGATGCACGATCTCTCTTCCGAGCGCGCCTGCGATCGGCCTTAACCGCATCCTCGGCCTCACTGATAGTGAAGACCTAGACGAAGCCTACAACTGGATGAGACAGAGGCTGGGAAAACGGTTTTTGCAGGTCAACACGGACGCTGCATCCGACGAGGTGAGACGTTGGATCCAGTCGAAAGGGTTGATTACCTATGGTCCTGGTTGGGCGAAGCTGAGACGAACCACGGACGCGGTCTCTCTTCCATCGGCAGCCGCTGTGAAAACACGAAAAGTCCGGCCCGATGAAGCCCAGGTATTCGGCGCCATGATGTGTGCCGGTTTTGGCTTTCCGGAAAGCCTGACTGTCCTATGGGCAGCAATCGTTGGACGAGACGGATGGTCGTGTTTCTACGCGCTAGACGGAGACACACCTGTGGGAACGGGGCGATGTTTGCTTCAGGATCTTTCGCCTGGCTCGGCGGGGGAGCGACCGTGCCGAGCTTTCGAAACCGCGGTGCGCAGAAAGCTTTGATTCAAGCTCGCCTGCAAGAAGGCGCGGATCGTGGCGTTTCGACTTTCGTGGTCGAGACAGAGGTGCCATCGGCCGAAAAGACTAACATCTCGAACGCCAATTTAGCGAAAATGGGCTTCGTGCATATCTACAATCGCAGCAACTTCGTTTTGTGAGGGACTTGCTGTTAAGCGGGGCCAAGTTCCTACACTGGCCGTATAATTTGCTTCGGGAGCCTAAGGCGACTGACAATAGGCGTAGCCTTGGTCTTGAACGGATATGAACTGACGTCCCGCGATTTTCCCAAAACAGCTATTGTATCCAAACGCTTATCAATCCGTTTGCGTTGTGTGACTACATCTGAACCATTAGGAGGCACCCGCCTAGAGCTGCAATCGGGCCCAAAAAGGGTGTATTCCGCCCGTCATCGCGCCGGTATGACATGGCGCTGCGCCCTGGCGACGGTCGCCGGAACGCGCACATATTGCGTGGCCCCAAGATCATGGTCATAGTCACCAAGGTGGAATTGCAGCCCGTTCAGGATCCGCTCGCAGGCGTCGACGATCTTCTTGCGGTCTTTAATCGGATTACTGTGAAACAGCTCGTTGCGTGTCTCCTTGATGACCCGCAACGTGTCGTTGAACATGGTTTTCGTGAACGTGAAGCCGAGAACAGCATCCGTAGCGAACATGTCGCGGATCAGAGGCCAATCCGCCTGCATAATCGTCCAGAGGTCCCCCAAGGTAAGGCAATAATAGAACTCGTCGGTCTTGTTGTTGCCGGTGACATTGTTAATCTGCTGCGGATTGACCATATTGTCGAAGACACGCCAGACAGCTTTCACGAAGGCTGGATTGACGGGCGTACCGAGGATGTTGGGAAAGGCAGTATAGGTCTGCCCGTTCTGCCGGGCATTGCGGATCAGCGTCCACCATTCCATCCGCCCGAAGCGTTCCTCCAGGTAGTCGGCGAGCACCGAGCGCAAGGCGTTCTCTACCGCGAAGACGAAGGGGTAAATCGACGAAAATTCCTTCACCTTGCGGGTATAGATCCTGTGGATCACTAGCCTCTGCTCAGGTATGGGTATCTGCTGTAGGGCCTGGACCTGAACCCCTTCGCGGATACTGTCGCGTAAAAGGGTTGGGTTGAGGGTGCGCATGTCCGCCTTGAAGTGATCCACCTGCTGCGGGGTGGGGACGAATGTCAGGTATTCACCCAGTAGCTGTGATGTCGGCACATGCCGCTTGGTGATGCTGGACACTTGCTTCCCCTTGCAATGCGAGTCTCTTTTCCCTATAATATAGCTACTCGCTGAGTGGTGGCACAATGGTGTTGCGAGCCTATGGCCTTACCATGGCACTTGGAGAGTCTAAACGGATTTGGCTAGGCGTGGTCTTCACAGACTGCGCCTTTAGTCATTCAGGGCTACTGCTGGGTTTTGATGTGCAACGCATTGGATCAAAACAATGCATCGCCTTGAAGGGATCGGAACCTGCGACCACGTCGTTCCCGACTATCTGAATTTCCCTGTATTCACCTTCATTGCGTCGAGGTGCATATAATGGTCCACGATGTCGGCGAACCTTTGGCAGTCCGGGCGAGGATGGGGGATTGGCGGACATGAGAACAGAAAACCAGTTATCCATCACCGACCTTCTCACTATATTGTCGCTTGATGGGGTTCGGCCGCTGCACGAGCCGTTGAATAGCGGCCTGCAGATTTTTTTCCGAGCGTTTTCGAGCGCTACTCCCTTTGTGTGAATTGCGGGGACAAGTCGGCATCGTCACAGTGTCTTTAATTTTTCTGCTGAACTCCCGGCATGACGAAGCCTCCGAGATCAAAACCCCTCCTTCGTGACGCCGAGGCCCCGATCCGTTCCCGGCCGCGCAGGAAACGAAATCCGGCCCAACCACAGCTGCTGTTCGATCCCATGCCCGAGCGCGTTGAGCCTGCGCTCGCGCAACTGAAGGCTCATCCCCCAAAGGGTAGCGAGTGGAGCTGGGAGCTGAAATGGGATGGATATCGCCTTGCCGTTCATATCGAGCCGCAAGGGATTAGGATCCTCACCCGTGGCAGCCATGACTGGACGCATCGGTTTCCGGCGATAGAGCAGGCCGCCCGAGCACTTGGGCCGGCGACGATGATCATCGATGGCGAAGCCGTCGTGCTCGACGAAGAGGGCCGGCCGGATTTTGGTCTGCTGCAGCAATCGCTGGGCGCATCCGGCAAACAAGCTGGCAACCGCGCCTCCGACGCCGTCCTTTACGCTTTCGATCTTATCTACCTTGATGGCCACGATCTGCGCGGTGTCGAATACCGGTCTCGACGCCACCTTCTCGAGGACACGTTGAACGGCCCAACGAGTGATCAGGTCGGCGCCATCAGGCTATCGGAAACACTCGATGGCGAACCAGCTGTCCTGCTGGAGCATGTCTGCCGCCTAGGCCTGGAAGGCATCGTCGGCAAGCACCTCGATCAGCCCTATCGCTCCGGCCGGACCGGGGATTGGGTAAAAGTCAAATGCGTCCAGAGCGAGGCTTTCTTCATCGTCGGTTATGAGAGGTCGGCAGCGTCCCCTGCCGGCTTCGGCTCGTTGGTGCTCGCAGCGTATCGTGGTGGCGATCTCGTAAACGTCGGAAGCGTTGGCACGGGCTTCAGTGAAGCCGAGGCGATCCGATTGCGGAAGATGCTGGACACGCTGCGATGGAAGCGAAAGCAGCCCCTACCCTATTCCGGAAATGCCGACATTGTCTGGGTTGAGCCAACGTTGATTGCTGAGATCGAGTCTCGGGCGTGGACGTCGGATGGTAAGCTCCGCCATCCGTCCTACAAGGGCTTGCGCGAACGCCGGGACAATGCCGATGTCTTCCGGCTCGACTAGCGAAATCAGCGCCATGCATTAGATTGTGCTCGTTCGAGCTCAAGCGGAGCGGATGGCCTGCAATGTGCAACCTTTATCGCATGGAAGACAGGGACTGGGTCGCGAAGTGGGCCCAGGATGCTGAAAGCCTGATCAACCTGATGCCGGCCTACCAGATGAACCCCGATCAGACGGGACCGATCGTCCGCAACACCGCCGACGGCAAGAAGCAGCTGGTCCATGCGCGCTGGGGACTGCCCTCGCCGCGGTTCGCTCTTGAGAAGACGGCCAAAGCCAAGGCCGAGAAACTTGCTGCCAAGGGCAAGGCTTTCGATCTCGAAGAGCTGATCCGCATGGAGGCCGACCGCGGCACGACCAACGTGCGCAAGCTCAGTTTTCCGCACTGGAAGCGGTGGTTCGGGGTCGAAAACAGATGCCTGGTCCCGGTCACCAGTTTCGCGGAACCGGATCCGGCCAGCCGGCAAGATGGCGGCAACGTGCCGAATGCCTGGTTCGCCCGCGATGAGCAGAAATCACTGATGTTCTTTGCCGGTCTCCATGTGCCGCAATGGCTGAGTGTCCGAAAGGTCAGGGACGGCCTGACCACCGATGATCTCTACGGGTTCTTGACCACGGATCCCAACGACCTGGTGAAGCCGATCCATGAGAAGGCGATGCCGGTCCTGTTGCTGACCAAGGAAGAAACAGACACCTGGATGCGGGCACGCTGGGATGAAGCCAAGGAACTGGCCCGTCCACTACCCAACGACGCGCTGATCATTTCGTCGCGCGAGCCGTACGGATCGACGATTGTCTCGAAATCCGGAGAGCTGGTGGAACAGGGCAGTCTGCTTTGACCCCTGAGTTCCGGACTTGAATCGGAAACGAAAAAGCCTGCCGCGGGAGGAGGTGCGGCAGGCTCTTCGAAAGAATTGAACAACGGCTGGGAGGAGGAGTGCCGCTGTTCCGTCAGGCGCCCCTTGGGAGGAGAGTGGGCCGCCTGAACCACGAAGCTCTGCGGGAGGAGGTGCATTGCTTCGTTAACCTGAAGATATCAGAGGCTGCCTCGACGGCCAGCGCTCAGATCGCAGTGCAGCCATGCACTTGCTGCAATGCAATATAGATCCTGCGCTCATTTTTTCGCCATTATGGTCGAGACGCGGCTTTCGCTGTGCCGGGCTCGAAACCGAGAACGAATTCGACCACCTTCGCGGAGGACATTTCGCACGGCTTTAGTGTTGGTCCAGGTCCAGCCAGTCGATAGAGGTTGAAGCTGACGATATCGGTTCCACTAAGCTCCTCGCCATAGAGCCATGTCCGTTTGCGATCCTCCGACCGCTTGACGGTCACGCCCCATGGTCGCTTACCAAAATGTCCATCGACATAGCCGTTCGGCAATTTCGCGAGCGCGTCTTCGAATGTCGCCTCGATCGATGGAGGTTTCTTGCCGTCGGCGGTCATGGTGCCAGGCATTCGTCGCAGATCCCGCAGCCATCGTCATCCATGCTCGAGGCCGGACGTAACCTTCGACAGCAAGGACATGCCGTTGCATCCGACGCACACTTCTCATCGCGGTCCGGCGGAAGAATTTCGATGCATACTTTCGGCATATCGGCCGCGCTTCGATCCATGGCCATGCTTCGGTGTTGGGGTACACTAGAGATAGTGAACCTCGAAGGCTGCACAAGCCGGCAGAGATCGCTGTCGGAGATTGGCCAGTGCGGAACCTGGGCGGCCCGTCTCAAATTAATTGCCAAGAGGCGCTCTACGGGCGCATTCCCACGATCGGCTGCCGACACGGCCACCGTGCTCGACGTTCGTAACATCATGGCCAATCGGCGCCTAAACACAGGCGATCAGCTTGACAGAAGATTACCGGTTCGAAGATACCTGCAGAGCCCTTTCTAATAGTGAAAATGACGTTGCAGCAAGTTCTGAGGACATCGTGGGCGCAGGGAGAAAGCGCCAAACACATGTCCTTCTCAAGGCACATAAGGAAGCAAGACTTTGATCTACGAGCTCAGAATTTACGACTGCCTGCCCGGCCGATTGCCCGCGCTGCTCAACCGCTTTGCCGAACATACGCTGGCAATATGGGACAAGCACGGCATCAAGCAGGCAGGTTTCTTCACCACAATCGTGGGCGAAAGCAGCCAGCGTCTCACCTATCTCATCGCCTGGGAATCGTTAGCCGATCGCGAGGTGAGATGGAAAGCTTTCACCACTGATCCCGCATGGCTTAAGGCCCGCGACGAGTCAGAGCGCGACGGGCAAATCCTCTCCAATATCTCTAACCAGCTGTTGTCACCGACCGCCTTTTCGGCAGTAAAATAAGACACCATCGATCCCGCTCGCCAGTCGGAATCCCACCCGATCTGGTCATCCGCGGAAGCGATGACGAACGGCAGCGCTTAGGATATCGCCAACACTGCCCGAACGGCCGGAACGAAGGCGCGTAAGTAAATCTAAGGCGGTATGCGCTGCTTGTATGCAATGCGCACCCCTGGGGGAACCCTTCCCGGGAGTGCGCGTGGCGTCCTCACGGACGAACGCGGATGACCGTCTTTCCCCCGCGCCGCTCCGTCGAATTGAAGGTCGCGACAGCATCGTCCAGGCTTGAAACCTTACCGATGTTTGTCCGCAGTCTTCCGTCCCGGACCCGCTGAACGATCTCGGATAGCTGGGCACGATCAGCCTCGACGACGAAGTCAACCGTCAGGCCCTCCAAAGGCCGAATATCCGTCGGTCCGACGACTGTCACAAGCGTTCCACCGGCCCGGATCAGCGCTGCGGACCGTTTCTGTATGTCGCCGCCGATAACGTCGAATACCAGATCGACGCCGCCGACGTCCTCCAAGGTGTCGTTTCCGAGATCGAAGAATTCATTTGCACCAAAGTCGAGCGCCTTCTGGCGGTCAGCGGCGCGTCCGGTACCGATGACATAGGCGCCGGCTTCCCGGGCAAGCTGCGTTACGATCGAGCCGACGGCGCCAGCCGCGCCGTGAGCGAGCACGCTCTGCCCCGCATGAAGGCGGCCATGCTGAAACAGCCCTTGCCATGCAGTCAGGCCGGAAATCGGCAGGCTTGCGCCCACCGTGAAGTCGACGTCGCCGGGCAGCGGCGCGAGGTTGCGGGACTCCACCGCGACGTACTCAGCAAGTGTGCCGTCGCGATACCAGTCCGTCAGGCCGAACACCCGCTGACCGACCGACAGTCCGGTGGTGCCGTAGCCGAGCGCGGTGACCACACCAGCCAGCTCATGGCCGAGGACCGATGGCGTCCGATCACGAAAGGTCCGATCGGTCCAGGTCGAGGGCCACTCCAGTTCGGTATTGACGAAGCCCGCTGCATGGACCTCAACGACGACGTCGTTTATCGCGGCCTGCGGCTCGGGCCGCTCCACAAGCTTCATTCCGGCTGTTCCCGCAGCCTGGTCGGACACTACGATCGCTTTCATGGGAATTGTCTCCTTAGATATTTGTGGATTTGGGGAAATTGCAGGGGCGGAAGGTCTTTTCGATCTCTCGCGCGACTCGTTGTCGGCTCGACGCCTTCCGCAAGACCTTGTCGAATTGCTGTCTGATGCCGCGCGACAAGCGGGGCTTATTTCCGCTTCAACTTCGCGGCGGTGGCGGGCGCTTCATCGTCAGAAGGTCGGTCACATCATGCAGATCGTCTGCCGATGAGATGGCAAGCGTCAACCATTTTCCGTCGATGTATGTTTTGGCTTCATCGTAAAGCTTGACCAGTTGCGGGCGCCAGAGATAACGCCGCTCCTCGAACTTCTCACGCTCTGCTCCACCCATGACGAAGATCGCCGAAAACCGCCGGTATTCCGGCACCAAGGTGGTGAACGCTTTGGTTTTTTTGTAGCGCAGGGACCAACCGCGGTTCTTGCCGCCGTAGAGCCAGTCCGGCGCGAAAACTCCCGGATAAAATTCGTCGATCCAGGTCCGCAGTTCGGTCCAACGGCCGAATGCCTCTGGTCCGATCCATTCGCGGATGGCGCTGTCATCGGGCGGCTCTGATTTGCTGGTGATCCTGTCGCCGATTTGGGAGGGGGTACTGTTTGGTGAAATCATCGGAAGCCTCATGTTCAATGGTCCGGCCGAGGCCGGAGGGTTCGGATCCGGGCGCCAAAAGCTTGTGGCGCGCCCTCAAAATGCTCCTGGCGATGTTCTCGAAAGCAGAGTGGCATCGCGCCGATCGGTGCTCAACGGCACTGTAGGGCGACCGGGAGCGGCTCGAAACTCTCTCATGACGGTCAGGTCGAGAGCGGCGAGCGCTTTCTCCCTCGCTGCCGGCGCCTGATTCCGATCCAGGAAGGCTGTGCCTTGTAGCGGGAGAAATTGTTGCGTCCTCAGCCCGATGGAGCTGAGTGCCAGCGACAGATAGGGCGTGAGAAAATCCGGCTGGTTGGCGCGCTCGCCGGTGAAGAAGCCACCAGAAGCCACGCCGACAAAGACAGGACGGTCCCGGAGCATCCCCACCTTGCCTGATGGCGTCGACTTCATCGTGCGGCCGACGCGCAGGATCTGGTCGATCCACGCCTTGAGGACCGAGGGTATCGTCAAATTGTGCATCGGCGTTCCGATGACAATCACATCGGCGGCTTCGACTTCCTGAATAAGCGCTTCGGAAAGATCGAGAGAACCCATCGGCGGGGCGGCCAACGTTGCCGGCGACGCCAATGCGGCGGCGTAGAGGGCTTCGGTCTGCGGCAGGGGGTCGGCCCCCAGGTCACGCTGAACGATGCTCGCGCCCGGCGTAACCTCAAGAAGCTTTTCGACGATCGCCGCGGAAAGCCGACGGCTGTGCGATTCCCGACGCGGACTGCTATCGATATGGAGAATATGCATGTCAATGATCCCAACAGCTTCAGGAGGTTGCGTAGGTGAAGGCTCAGATCGAGCCGGCTGGTGTCACGGCGGGAAAGTCCTTCTCGGGGTCGAACACGTTGTTGAAGAAGTTCGTCAGGGAGTACATCGCCACAAGCGCGACGATCTCGATGATGTTCGCTTCTGTGTAGCCAGCATCGCGGACGGCTTTGAGATCGGCATCGCTGACCTGCCCGCGGGTCTCTGTGACTTTTTGCGCAAACTGGACGGCGGCGTCCCGCTTCGAGTCGTTGGCGTGACCCTTGCGGGCAAGAATGATGTCATTGGCTGGCAGCTTGGCCATGTGTTCGGCGGTGAAGCTGTGAACCGTCAGGCAATAGTTGCACCCGTTCACCTCCGAGACGGCAAGGCCGATGCTGTCGCGTGTCTTTACATCGAGTGCCTTGCTCAGGGAGCCGAGCAGGGTGGCCCAGGCGTTGAATGCGATAGGACTTTGCGCAAAGGCCGCCATCATGTTTGGGGTGAACCCGATGTTCTTGGTGAACGTATCGAGGGTCTGTTTCGATTCAGCCGGCACCTGTTCCGGCGTCAGAGCAACGGTTCTGGACATTGTGATCTCCATAAGTTTTTTGATTGGATTGGTTATCAGGCGAAGGACAGGACGTCGGCGACCGGCATCCGCGGCTTCTGTGGCCAGTTGCCGGCCCGCTCCGGCCCGACGGTCAGCAGCACCACCGGGATTTCGTCTTCGGCCAGGCCGAATTCGCGATGCACGGCCTCTGCATCGAAACCGATCATTGGTGTCGAACCCAGGCCGAGTGAGCGCGCGGCATAGATGATCGCGGCGGTCCCAAAGGTAGCGGAGCGCACCGCCTCGTCGCGCTGGCGCTGCGGCTGGTCGTCATACAGGCCGCGGGCGGGGATTTCCCATTCCGGCACCAGATGGGCCGGCATGATGCCGGCTTCCACGACCGGCGCCAGGCGCGCGGGGACCGTGCTGGCATTGGCCAGCTGGCCGACGATGATGAAGGTAACGGCGGCGTCGAGGATCGCGGGCTGCTTCCAGGCGATCGGATGGAGCCGTGCCTTGGCGTCACGTGTACGGACGGCGATAAACCGCCAGTTCTGCAGGTGGAACGATGTCGGTGCGGACGTGCCGATCCGCACCAGGTCGCGGATCTCATCGTCGCTCAGGGTGGCGGCGCGGTCATAATACTTGGCGGCACTACGGCTCAGGATGGTTTCGATGACGGCGTTCGTCGGCGTCAGTTCGTTGGCTGCGTTGCTGATGTAGTTCATTGGGTGGCTCCCTCATCAAGTGATTACGGAGCCCAATTTACGGTCGTCAGTGAGAATATCGAGACTGGATTACCTCAATATAATGCGCGAAAGGATCATTCCTCGGAACGCGCCGGCCCGGCATGCGCTTGTCGGCGCCATTCCCCGGGGGTCATTCCCATTCTCTCAGTAAATACACGACGGAATGCCGAGACAGATTGATAGCCGACCGTTTCGGCCACAGCCTCGGTGCTGATTGCTGGCTTCTTTAGCTCGTTGGCCGCCATGCTCATGCGGAGATCGGTCAACAGGTCGAGCGCGGAGCAACCCAGCCTGTCTTGAAAGTGCCGCATGAATGTGGCGCGCGACATGCCACACAAGTCCGCCAGATCGGGCAGTTTCCATGGTTGGGCCGGATCGGCGAGCATGGCGGCAATTGCCGGAGCCAATCGCGGATGGCCGGCCAGGGCCAACAAACCTTCGGGGGCTTCCTCGGATTCGCTCGCTGCTCGCAGCACCAGTGTGAACAGGGCGGAAGAAAGGGCGTTGAGAACGGCCCGCCCTCCTGCTCGGTCGCCGGCGGACTCCATTCGCATCAGCCCCACCAAACTGGCCAGTTGATCGGTAGCAGATCCGATACCGTCTTTTCCGAGGCCGCCGATCGTCCGTGCTACCAGGTTCGTGGGCAGATAATTGCGGATCAGCCGGTCATGGGGCGGTGCGATAAAAAATCTCCCGCACAGCAGATCCAGTTGCTCGCCCTGCCCATCGTTCTCGCTCAACATCCATCCGGCAGACCCTTGGCGCTGCTGGGTGGGGATCGGCGTTTGCCCACTACCGTCGTGAAGCACATGCGCCGCGCCGTGAGGCAGAAACACGATATCTCCGCTCACCAGTTCCCGCGCTGTTCTCGTCTCCGGATCTTCGAAAATGGCCCGGCCCTTGACGATGACGTGGTAGGGAATTTCGTTCGCCGAGGCCCGGCTCCAGGCCACGCGCCACGGCGCACCATAGGCACAGCGGACCTCGAGCTGACCAGTAACAGTGACGATTTGCAGGAGATGGCTTAACCAATCGACTTCAGACATTGGACCTCAAGAACCGAAAATGATGCAACATCTTATCGCAATTGTGCGGGGGTTCTACTCGGCCACGTTCAAGCCTCGTTCCGCTCCGGGCATAGATCATGGCCGACACCGACGCCTCCAGATCGGGACGATGTACTGTATCAGATGCCGCCATCGACCCTATTAAAAACGATCGAGAACTTGGCAAAGGCCGGCCGGTCCTCAGCCGATCGACAGCTTTCAGGCAATGGCGAAGGGTCCTCTTACGGCCGAAATAAAGGTGCGAGGCCGCCGCTGAGAGTCCACCGGGTTTAGCATCGGGCGGTCTGCCGGACGAGCTTCTTCGCCTTGAAGCGATCGGAACCTGCGACCACCTCTTCCCAACTATCTGAAATCTCACATCTTTACCTTGATCGCACTGATTTGAAACTAAAGCCATCGACAGGCATTCGATCCAATCGGCAGATCCTGGGCAATCAATCTCAGACCTAACGATTGTCTCTGCGGCTGCCGTTCGGGATTTCTGAGCGTAATGTCCTGTGGCAACTTTAGCCATGACGCGTCTTTCAGGCACAAATCGGAAGGTCTCTGTTCGTCAATACATGTATAGACATTATTGATGAACGATGCTTCTATCCTGCAAAAGCAAGGGGATCGTCATGGCCAATACGATGTTCGATCTGGCAGGAAGAATGGCAGTTGTGACCGGTGCGAGCCGTGGCATAGGCCAATGGATTGCGCTGGCGCTTGCCGAAGCGGGTGCCGATGTTTGCGTCACGGCGCGCGATCAAAATTCGCTAAGCGAAACCAAAGAGAAGATCGAAGCCCTTGGCAGGACGTGCATCACGAGCGCCCAGGACGTGACAGACGTCTCGTCCATCGACGAAACGCTAAGCAAATTCGAAAACATCACTGGCGCTGTCGATATTCTTGTCAATAATGCCGGCTACGAACAGGTCTCTCCCTCACTCGACGTCGACGAACAGATCTGGGACAAGATCATCGGCACCAACCTCAAGGGCGCGTTCTTCTGGTCGCAAGGCGCGGCGCGGCGGATGTCAAAACAGCCTCGGGGCGGAAGCATCATAAACCTTTGCTCACTTACCTCCTATATCGGCATCCCGACCGCCGTGCCCTATGGCTCCTCGAAGTCGGGACTGCTCGGTATGACACGAGCGCTTTCGGCCGAATGGGCGCCGCTGGGCATCCGCGTGAATGCAGTGGCACCGGGCTATTTCCGCACAGCGATGACCGAGGGTTTTTATCAGGATGAGGGCTGGTCGGCCAAAATGCTGGACAAGATCCCACAAAAACGGTTCGGCGATGGCTCCGACATCGGCGGCGCCGTCGTCTTCCTCGCAAGTGGCGCATCGGCCTACATCACCGGCCAATGCATTCCTGTCGATGGCGGTTTTTTGGCGTCGATCTAGAAACGAAAGATGACGCTTGACAGCACACGAGTGATCATATTGTCTGTAGATGTATAGACAACTATAGACAATAAAAACGGGAACGAAGTCTTCGACTTCCTGGGAATTTGCCGGATAACCATATCCGGCGTCCTCGCACGAATAGCTTGCAGGGTATTGCGCCGGTGGCCACCGCCTTGCGGTGCGTTTCAGCATGAACTGTGAGCAAGTTGGAACGTCGTGCCGTCAGGGCGCGGACGATTGCCGTTGCGTGCACCCTTGTGCGCCAAGAAGGATATGAGCAATGACCGAAGTCACTTTTCACGAATATTCGACGCTTGGGCCCGATGAGAAGGCTGCGCTCTTGCGCCGATCCGAAACGGACATTTCCGGGTTCGTCGAGAAAGTGGCGCCGATCCTCGAGGCTGTGCGCACCGAAGGCGACCGCGCTGTCGCCCGCTTCGGCCGGGAGCTCGACAAGGCGGATATCACAGAAGCAACGATCAAGGTGACTGATGCCGAGTTCGTTGCGGCGTTCAAGCTAGTCAGCGAGGACGTGATCGAAGCCATCACCTTCGGCATTCAGAATATCCGCCATTTCCATGAGGAACAGAAACCAGAAGCAATGTGGCTGAAGGAAATAAAGCCGGGCGCCTTCGCCGGCGACCGCTTCACCCCGATCAAGTCCGTTGCGCTCTATGTCCCGCGCGGCAAAGGTTCGTTTCCGTCCGTTACGATGATGACCTCTGTCCCGGCCGTTGTGGCAGGCGTTCCGAACCTGGCGATCGTCACACCGCCAGCCCCGGACGGTAGCGTGGACGCAGCAACGCTGGTGGCAGCGCGTCTGGCCGGTGTGGAAACTGTCTACAAGGTCGGCGGCGCTCAGGCGGTTGCAGCTGTCGCCTACGGGACGGAAACGATTAAGCCGGCACTGAAGATCGTCGGGCCGGGAAGCCCTTGGGTGGTCGCAGCCAAGCGGAGCCTGTCAGGCATCATCGATACGGGCCTGCCCGCAGGACCTTCGGAAGCGATCATCTTCGCTGACGACACGGTCCATGGCGGCCTCGCAGCACTCGATCTCCTGATCGAGGCCGAGCACGGCCCGGACTCCTCGGCCTATCTCGTGACCCATAGCAGACGTGTGGCCGAGGAGGCCCTCGCCGCATTGCCCGAACACTGGGCACGCATGACGGAACAGAGGGTTCAGTTCTCGAGCGCCGTCCTTTCAGGCAAATGCGGTGGCATCATCCTCACCTCCTCGGTCGAGGAAAGCTACGACTTCGTCAATGCTTACGCACCCGAGCATCTCGAACTCCTGTCACAGGATCCCTTCGCCCATCTCGGACAGATCACCGAGGCTGCGGAAATCCTCATGGGTCCGCATACGCCCGTCAGCATCGCCAACTTCTGCCTCGGTCCAAACGCCGTGCTGCCGACGAGCCGGTGGGCGCGCACGTTCGGCCCGCTGTCGGTGACCGATTTTGTGAAGCGCAGTTCGATCGGCTACGTGACAGCGTCGGCATATCCCGAGTTTGCGAAGCACGCCCATAAGCTCGCGGAATATGAAGGCTTCTCATCCCACGCGCATGCAGTCTCGGCGGTCCGCGACAACTATCTGCCAAAACGAGGCTGAAAGGATGAAGGCGGTTCGGCTTTACGACGCGTTTGATCTTAGGGTCGAGGAAGTCGACAGACCTCCGTCGCCGCCCCCCGGCTACGTGACGATCGACGTTCGCGCCGCGGGAATCTGCGGCTCGGATGTTCACAACTACCGAACCGGCCAGTGGATCAGCAGACGTCCATCGACGGCCGGGCATGAATTCTGTGGGCGCGTTTGCGCAATTGGCGAGGGCGTCGAAGATCTCGCGATCGGTGACCTCGTCGCAGCTGACTCCCGCTTTTACTGCGGCCAATGTAAAGCATGCAGATCAGGTCGGACCAATATCTGCGAACATCTCGGTTTCGTCGGCGAGGTGTGCGACGGAGGGTTTGCCGGGCAGACCCAACTACCCGCCCGTCTCGTTTACAAGCACGACCCCTCACTTGATCCCGCAGTGGCGGCCATGGCCGAACCTTTGGCCGTCGCCCTTCATGCGGTACGACGGCTCAATCCGCCCCAAGGCGAAGCGATTATTCTCATCGGTTGCGGGACAATCGGCGGTCTCTGCGGTTTGCTGCTTTCACAACTCCACGATGGAAAGCTGTTGTTTGCGGATTTGAATGGCACCCGTGCTGAGATGGTGGCCGGCATCTGCGGAGGATCGGTGGTCGCGCTGGACAAATCGCAAGCAAGGACTGCTCTTGGTAACGCGCGACTGCGTTATGCGGTGGATGCAACGGGAAGCACAAAGGCCATCGCGCAAGGCATCGAACTTCTGGACGGGGGCGGCGCATTCGTTCTCGTGGGCATCAGCCACGGACAGCTAGATCTGGATCCCAATCTCCTGGTCGAGCGCGAGATTTCCCTCGTTGGCTGCCACGCCTTTGAAGACGAACTTGCCGAGGCCATCGCGCTGTTGCCAAAACTGCAGTCTTCACTTTCACAATTCATCGAGGTTCTGAGCTCACTCGACGAAATTCCTGATGCGTATCACCGACTGATCGATGGTCGCTCAACCAAACTAAAAACGATCATTCGAATAGCCGATTGATCGAGCACACGCCTCGGCGTGAGACGGAGATAGAAATTGCCCGGTCTTTCAAACACCGCGCTTCCGCTCTACGAAAAGGTCAAGGACTTCGTCCTCGACAACATCGGAAACGGCAATTGGCCACAGAATGAAAAGCTCCCGTCCGAGCATGAATTGACGTCTTCGCTCGGGGTCTCTCGCATGACGGTCCATCGCGCGCTTCGCGAACTGACCGCTGAAGGCTATCTGCGAAGGGTCCAGGGCGTCGGAACATTCGTGTCGCCTCCGAAGGCACAGTCGACCCTCATCGAGATCAGCAATATCATCACAGAGATCAAAGCGCGTGGAAGTCAACACCGCGCCGAGGTGATCCTGCTCGAGCGGATCGAGCGGCCGGATAAAATGCTATTGGACGCGTTCGAGTTCAAAAAGCTCCGCCCCGTCGATCACTCGATGGTCGTTCACTACGAGAATGGCGTGCCTGTTCAACTGGAGGAGCGGTACGTCAATACAGAGCTCGTGAAGAACTATCTCGATCAGGATTTTACGTCCATCGGTACCTACGATTACCTGCAGCACAGTACGCCGCTCACCGAAGTCGAGCATCTCATCAGCGCCATCCCAGCGACGGAGAGACATGCACGCCTCCTGCACATTCGTGAGCGCGACAGTTGTCTGGTGTTGCACCGCAAGACGTGGACGGGGCAGACGATCGCCACGGTCAATACCTTCACCTATGTCGGAAGCCGCTACTCGCTTGGCAGCAGATATTTGCCGCCCAAGAAATGAAAAGTCTTCGCGTCGTTCCAGGAGTGAGAGAAATCATGGGGCAGCCCAACAGTCGGACCGCAGCCATTCGGGAGAAGGCCAAGACGCGCGACGGTAGTGCCGAAGCTCTTCTTGCCGACCTGCTGCGAGATCTGTTCGGGGTCGAGGCACATGATCTGGCAATCAACCACGATCAATACAGCCTCAATTCGCTGAACGGTTTCTTTGAGGCAGACGGAAAGCCGTACTTCTTCAAATTCCATCAGGAGGAAAATGAGGAGGAGATGAGCGGCGAGTACTATCGCGCCGATATCCTTGCCAAGGCCGGCCTGCCGGTAGATCAGCCGATCATGATGTCGACCCTTCCGGGCGAACAGATCCTTGTCTACAGGCGCAGGACGGATCCGCGCTTTTCCGATGTTCTGCGCGCGCTCGACGAGCTTCATGATGAGCAAATGGTAAGTCAGGCCGTGGATGCGGAGCGCCGGCTCAATGAGGCCGTCCTGTCCGTCTACTTGAAGACGCTGCATCCGGTCACGCCTGATCAAGTCGCAAAGGAGCCGGTCCACCGGCTATTCTACGACCGGCTGGTCACTGCGCCGGACGGAACCTACCCTGGTGGCCGGCTGGCGAGCTTTTACGTCGGCAAGGCGTTCGAACTTCCCGGCGTCACGCTTTCCTGGGACACGCTCTCGAAAGCCCGCTTCGTCATCAATGGCATCGAATACCGCAACACGCTTGGGGAACTGTTCGACGCCGCGCACGAAAGACTGAACCCTGCCCGTCTGGCGGATAGTGGCGGCGTGACGGCACATGGCGACGCCCACAACGCCAATGTCTGGTTCGAACGGCAGCAAGGGCGCACGAGCCTGTCATTCTTTGATCCGGCCTTCGCCGGCGAGCACATCCCGGCGCTTCTCGCAGAGGTTAAGACGACCTTCCACAATATCCTTGCTCATCCCTATTGGCTCTATGATCCCGCGATCGCCGAGCAGAAATTCAACGCGACAGCAAGGTACGAGAATGGCCGTCTCTTTGCCGATTTCGATTGGACGCTAAGTCCGGTTCGAGCGGCACTTCTGGAAACGAAGGCCGAGGCGATTTGGAAGCCGTTGCTTGCCGCCCTCAAGCAACGGGGCATGCTTCCTTCTGACTGGCGAAAGGTCGTCCGGCTCGGGCTTTTCCTCTGCCCGACACTCGTCATGAACCTGCGGGCCGGTGCTACAAGCCACAATCCGACATCCTCCCTGATCGGCCTTTCAGTGGCGATGATGGTAGGGGCGGAGCCTGATGATGGCGCGGACCTGGTAACCGGCTTCCTCGCAAAGATAGATCCGGAGGGGTAGACTGTGACGATCGTCAATATCGATGACCTCCGGCTGGCCGCTCGTAAGCGATTGCCGAAGCTCTTCTTCGATTACATCGACGGCGGCTCTTTTGCGGAGGAAACCTATCGTCGAAACAGGGACGATTTCTCGCTTTTGCGGCTGCGTCAGAACGTTCTCGGCGACTATTCCGAGCCTGATCTGTCGACCGAATACCTCGGACGGCGACATCCTCTTCCCTTTATGCTGGGACCGGTCGGCTTTCTTGGCCTTTACACGAGGAATGGAGAACAAAAGGCAGCCAGCGCCGCTCACGCTGCCGGCATCCCCTTCTGCCTTTCGACCTTCTCGATCGCGTCGCTGGCAGACCTCCGCCAAGCGATTGACGGCGCATTGCATTTTCAGCTCTATGTGCTCGACGACCGCGCACTCTGCGAGGAACTTCTGAGCGCTGCGGACGAGGCCAGTGTCGAGGCGCTGTACGTGACCGTCGATACGGCCATCACCGCCATCCGCGAACGCGATGTGCGAAACGGCTTCCGATCTCTTACGCGTATCACACCGCGACTGTTCGCAAGCCTCTGCCGAAAGCCTGGCTGGTTGTTCGATGTCGGTCGCGGCGGCATGCCCTCCGTTCGGGCGGTGGAGCATCGCACAGACTTCGGGAGAGGAGCGCTCGAACAGGCCGCCAATCTTTCCAGGCGCATCGACAAAAGGCTCGCATGGAAGGACATCGAGGCACTGCGCAACCGGTGGAAAGGCAAGCTGGTCATCAAGGGTATTCTTTCACCAGAGGATGCGACGAAAGCGCAAGCGGTCGGGGTCGACGGCATTGTCATCTCGAACCATGGCGGCCGCCAACTCGACGGTGCCATGAGCACGATCACCGCACTCCCCGACATCCGCGCCGCGGTCGGACCGGATTTCTCTCTGATGCTCGACGGGGGCGTGCGAAGGGGAAGCGATATTGTCAAGGCAATTGGAATGGGCGCCGACGGCGTCATGTTGGGACGAGCCTATACCTATGGCCTCGCAGCCGCCGGCCAGGCCGGCGTCGACCGTGCGATCGAGACATTGCGCCGCGAGATCTCGATTACCTTGGCTTTGATGGGCGTCGGCTCGATCGCCGACCTCAAGGAACGTGGCTCGCACCTCATACTAAAACAGTAACCGCTAACGCCGGCGAAAGGAGACACGTACTCACACAGGATGTCCGCCCGCCAAGAGCTTGATGGTCGGGCGTCAAACTTAAGAAGATGCAAGCCATGTGATCCGTTAAAATCATCAAAAGAGGGGTTCCCAATGAACTACAAATCCATCAGCAAGCAGTTTTCCCGCGCAGCGATCGCGCTCGGGATCGTCGGCGTTCTTGTCACGGCACAGGCAAACGCTCAGGATCAGATCCCGTCCAAGCCGGAGCCGGGCACCTTCAAGATCGGCATCGAGCCGTGGCTTGGCTACGGTCAATGGCACGTAGCCGCGAGCAAGGACCTGTTCAAGAAAGCCGGCCTCGAGGAAGTCGAGCTTGTCAACTTCAGCGAAGACAAGGACATCAACGCAGCACTTGCCAGCGGTCAGCTCGACGCTGCCAATATCGCCACGCACACGGCCATGGCCATGGTTGCCGCCGGCCTGCCGGTGAAGATCGTCTCGCTACTTGATTTCAGCCTGAAGGCGGACGCAATCCTTGCCGGAAGCGAAATCAAGAGCGTCGCTGACCTCAAAGGAAAGAACATCGCCTTCGAGGAAGGCACGACAAGCGACATCCTGTTGAACTACGCGCTTGCCAGCAACGGCATGACGATCGACGATATCGTCCGCGTGCCAATGCCGGCAGCTGATGCCGGGACGGCACTGATTGCAGGCCGTGTTCCGGTCGCCGTCACCTACGAGCCCTACATTTCAACAGCGCTGACCCAAGACAAGAATATCAAGCTGCTCTTTGAAGCCGGCAAAGATCCGGGCCTAGTTTCCGACGTTCTCGTCGTTCGCGAGGAGGTGCTGAAGCAGAAGCCCGGACAGGTTCTGGCCATGATCAAGGCCTGGGATGCGGCTCTGGCCGACTACAAGGCCAATACGGACGAGGACCGCACCATCATCTCGAAGGCCGTCGGCGCCTCCCCGGATGATCTGAAAACGGCTTTCGACGGTGTCCAATACTATACCTCTGCCGAAGCAGCCAAGGCCTTTGCCGGTGACTTCAAGACCAAGACCTTCGCCGACGTTCTGAAGGCGGCCAAAACAGCCGGCCTCGTGACCCAGGACGTTTCCGCCGACAGCATGATCGACACATCGTTTGTCGATGCAGCGAACAAGTGACCTCTGGCCACCAACGGGACCGTAATGTCTAGCTCAGAATTGTCGTCGACAGCGAAGGAAAGGCCCCGCGCGCAATCGCGCGCGGGTGTCGGTAGACCACCCAGTGCCTTTCGGATCGGGGATCCGATCAGCGGTCAGTCGTTTTTTATGATTGCAGTTGCCGTTTTTGCTCTGCTCTTCGCCGTGTGGTGGCTTGCTACCGTTACCGGTTGGGTGAAACCGATTTTCCTGCCCTCGCCCGGAGCGGTATGGGCCAAGATGGTGGAATTGGCGGCCGATGGCACGCTGTGGACCGATGCGGGGATCAGTATCTATCGCATGCTCGTCGGTTTTCTGATTGCATCGGCCCTGGCGATCCCGATCGGGATCATGATCGGCTGTTTCAAGACGTGGGAAGCGGCCATCGAGCCCTTCGTCGACTTTGTTCGCTACATGCCGGTTGTCGCCTTCGTTCCGCTCACCATTCTTTGGGCCGGCACAAGCGACATTCAGAAATTCGTCATCATCTTTATCGGAACCTTCTTCCAGCAGGTGCTCATGGTCATGGACAGCGTCAAGCGTGTGCCAACCGACTTCGTCGGACTTGGCCGCACGCTTGGAATGTCAGAAACCAGGATCCTGCGCCGCATCGTCTTGCCGTCTACCCTCCCCGGCATCTGGGACACGCTGCGTATCAGCCTCGGCTGGGCCTGGACCTGGCTTGTGCTGGCAGAACTTGTCGCGGCGACATCCGGCCTCGGCTATCGCATCGTCGTCTCTCAGCGATATTTCCAGACGCAGACGATCATTGGTTACATCTTGCTCCTTGGCTTGCTCGGTCTGATCACAGACCAGAGCATGAAGGCCCTCGAGCGCGTCTTCTTCCGTTACGCTTCGAGGCATTGAGATGAGCGATCCCAAACTCAAGATCGAGGGTCTGAACAAATGGTATGGTGGCAGGAAGAGCCGCGTTCATGCCCTCAGCAATATCGATCTGGAACTCGCCGACAACGAGTTCGTTTCCCTGGTCGGTGCTTCCGGCTGTGGCAAAAGTACGCTTCTGTCTATCGTCGCCGGACTTCAGGGCTTCGACAACGGCGTTCTTCTGACGGATGGTTCGCCGATCGTCGGCCCTGGGCTCGATCGCGGCGTTGTCTTCCAATCCTACACGCTGTTGCCGTGGCTGACCGCGCAGCAGAATGTCGAATTCGCCCTGCAGGCGGCCGGGTTGCCGAAGGCAGAGTGCCGGGATGTCGCCCGCCACCACATCGAACTGGTGAAGCTCACCAAGTTCGCCGATGCATTCCCCTCTCAACTGTCGGGGGGCATGAAGCAGCGGGTCGCCATTGCGCGTGCCCTTTCCTATCGACCGAAAATGCTATTGATGGATGAGCCGTTCGGCGCGCTGGACGCTCTGACCCGTCACCAGATGCAGGAACTGCTGACCCAGATCTGGGAAGAGCATCGGCTGACCGTGCTGTTCGTCACGCATGATGTCGAAGAAGCCGTTTACCTGTCCGACCGTATCGTGGCGATGAGCATCAATCCGGGACGCATCAACGCGACCTTCCATGTCGGCCTCGCCCGCCCACGCAGCCAGGATATGATTGCCTCGTCAGAATTCGTTGCGCTTCAAAAGCAGGTGCTTTCTGCAATCCGCGCCGGATCGCAAAGTGAGTTGGAGCATTGATTCAGCCAATGCGGGGTGGCTGACGCAGCTCCGCATTTGACCTCAATTCGAAGGAAAAGCTATGTTCGAAACTCTCACTGCCGCTCCGCCGGACAAGATCCTCAGCCTCTCGATTCTCTACAAGAACGACGAGCGGCCGAGGAAAATGGATCTCGGCGTCGGCGTCTACAAGGATTCGCAGGGTGCGACCGTCATCATGCGAGCAGTGCGTGACGCCGAGAAGCGCCTTTATGAAAGCCAGACGACCAAAACCTATGTCGGCATGGCAGGCGATGAAGGTTTCAACAAGGCCATGCTGAGGCTGGTCTTTGGCGAGGAGGCCGATCTCTCACGCATGTTCGCCTGCCAGACAGCGGGCGGCTCGGGCGCGCTTCGCACGATCGCCGACCTGCTGGTAAAGGCCCGGCCGGACGCCACCATCTGGCTCTCCGACCCGACCTGGGTGAATCATGTGCCGATCCTGAAGGCTACTGGTTTCAAAACCGCGACCTATCCCTATTTCGATCCAGCCAGCGGCACGGTGAAGGCCGATGCCATGCTCAAGGGATTAAAGCAGGCGAAGGCCGGCGACGTCGTCCTGCTGCATGGCTGCTGCCACAACCCGACCGGCGCCAATCTGACGATCGAGCAGTGGGGTCCGGTCGTGGATCTTCTTGTCGAACGCGACCTTTTCCCCTTCATCGATCTTGCCTATCAGGGCTTCGGCGATGGTTTGGAGGAAGACGCCGCCGCTGTTCGCCTGCTCGCAAGCAAGGTGCCGGAAATGGCCGTCGCCACCTCCTGCTCGAAGAATTTTTCGGTCTACCGCGACCGCGTCGGCGCCGTCATCCTGATGGGCAAGGACCCAGAAACTGTAAAGATCGCTGGCAGTCAGGCGCTCGCTACCACTCGCGTGCTGTATTCCATGCCGCCGGACCATGCCGCTGCCGCCGTCCGCCTTATCCTCGAGGACGATCAGCTGCGCGCCGACTGGAAGTCCGAACTCGAAGCAATGCGGCTTCGCATGCTCAACCTGCGCAAGGGCTTTGCCGAGGCGCTCCGTCGCCAGTCCAACTCCTCGCGCTTCGACTTTATTGCCGACCACCGGGGTATGTTCTCGCGGCTCGGCCTGACCGAAGCGCAGGTCAACCGCCTGCGAGATGAGTTCGGCATCTATATGGTCGGTGATTCCCGCTTCAATGTCGCGGGCCTCAGGGAGGACCGGCTCGATGACCTTGCCAAGGCTGTTGTTTCGGTGCTCTGAGCCTAAGACCTTTGCCAGCTCAGTTGATGAAAATATGGCGCGTATTCTGCCGATTAGAACGGATACCTCAGCAAGTTGAAGCGTCAACTCCATTCGATATTGTGGCAACGAGCTCTGAAAGCGAGGATCGTTTTAAGTAGATTTGAAGTTCCCACTCTCCATATTGTTGAATGACGAGCATCTGCGATGCGCCGCAACCCACGCTCTTGAATGGGCTCGAACCGCCGACCCGCTTATTTCCGTCTCGGATGTCACTTCTTAAGGTCCTCGAACCGGAGATCGAACCGCGCGAGATACTTCGTCAGACGATCTGCATCATTGCTGCTCTTCTTCTCCAGACGCGAGTTTGCAAATAGGGCTCTGCCGGCAGCGCTTGCTGTTGGGTGTTCTCGGCAGGTGTGAAGGACGGTGGCAAGTTGCGCTGTGTCAAAGCGATCGAGACGATCGGCAACCTCGGCGCCCAGCAATTCAATGATGATTGCGTCGGCTGCTTGATCGTCATTTGCTGTGCGCCAAAGGGCCTTCAGTCTCCGGACTTCGTCATCAACGACGTCGGTCGTGATGCGCCCATGCGGCGCGAGTGTCGCCATACGCGTTACCGAGGCCGACAGATCACGGAAGTTGGCGCTCCAAACGGCTTGCGGGCCGGTCGCAAAGGCAAGATAGCGTTCGCGCGCTTCCTTGTTGAAGGTGACGTTTTCGCCTTCACGTTCCAGATAGCGCTTGAGCTCGAAGTCGAGATTGGGCTCGATATCTTCCTTGCGCTCACGGAGAGCCGGCAGCTGGAACGTCCAAAGGTTCAGGCGGGCATAGAGATCTTCGCGGAACCTGCCTTTATGGACATCCTCGCCGAGATCGCGATTGGTGCCGGCAAGCAATAGGAAGTCTGCGGACGCCTCCCGGTCTGCCCCCATCGGCAGGAACCTCTTCTCCTCGATCGCGCGCAGGCACATGGCCTGTTCATCAAGGCCGAGTTCGCCGATCTCGTCGAGAAACAGCACGCCCTTGTCGGCGGACTTGAGCAGGCCGGCGCGCTCGCCGGCAGCACCGGTGAACGCGCCTTTCACATGGCCGAACAGGGTGGACATAGCCTGGTCGCCGCGCAAGGTCGCACAATTGACCTCGACGAAAGGTCCGCTGACCTTGCGCTGGCTCTTTTTCAGTTCGTAGATCCGGCGAGCGAGTTGTGACTTGCCGGCACCGGTCGGCCCGGTCAGGAGAACGGGCGCCGTCGAGCGGATCACCACCCTTTCGATCTCGTCGATCATCCTGTTGAAGGTGGTACTGCGGGTCGAAATCCCCGATTTCAGGAAAGAGGCGGCGTCTTCCCGCTCGGAGGCGAAGCGCTTGGCGATCTCGTCATAGCGGGAAAGGTCGAGGTCGATGATCCGATGCGTGCCGGCGAAATCCTGTTCTGGCTCCCGGTCGCGGGGCGGCGAGAGCTGCAACAACTGGCCAGGAATGATGCGGGCCTCGGTCAGCAGGAACCAGCAGATCTGCGCCACATGGGTGCCTGTGGTGATGTTGACAAGATAGTCTTCCGTGTCAGGATCGAAGCTGTAGTTGCGGGCAAAGTCCCTAAGCTTCGTATAGACCTCCGAAAAGTCCCAGGGATCGCGGAAATTGACGACATTGCTGCGCACCTCTGTCGCTGGCGAGACTGTCCCGATGTCGCTGATGATCCGATCACACAGCTGCTGCGCGTGATTGTCGTGAACTAATTCCAGCCGATCGATGAAGAGCCCGGGTTGCTGGCAGAGCGCGACATTGGGCCGCCAGCGGCTCCAGCGATTTTCCCATTTCCCCGCATCCAGGGTGGTTCCCAATATGCTGATAGCCACACGTCGCTTCATGTCTTATCCAAAATTATAAGCTACTATAAGGGTAGATAATATTCGCTGAGTTACCAATCCTGCAACGAGAGATTTTTGCGGCGACGCCAGGAATTTTTATCTCATTAAAACCAATAGATACAAGAATCCTTCGATTTCTTCAGGCTCATTTCCTCCGGTTGGCACGCCACTTGAAATGTATCTGGCACGAACCGTTTAAGAGCGACCGTCACGGCCTCCGGCACGGTTCGTCGCCAAACAGCGCATAGAAGAGAATTGAACAAGAAGGACTGCAGACGCAGAAAAGACAATGATAGCGGTAATGAGCGGACAGGATTTGATCGATGCCGGCATGAGCCAGGGGAAGTGGTTCCGCCCGGCTCTCGATGCGGCCAACGCGGTTTTGGGCAAGGGTGGCTCGGTCGCCGATGCTCTGGAAGCGGCAAGGGCCTTCCAGCCCGGGCCGACGCTTGCCTTGAGGGCGGACAACGATATCGAGATCTATTCCAACATCCGCGCCGAGAACGGCTTCGAACAGGACAATGTCGAGAAGGTCAATGCGACGATGCGCGCACTGGTGCGCACGCCGGTCGTCCGGGCCGCGGCGATCATGCCGGACGCCTGCCCGGCCGGTCCGGTCGGAACGATCCCGGTCGGCGGCGTCGTCGCCTCCGAAGCGATCCATCCGGGCATGCATTCGGCCGATATCTGCTGCTCGATGGCGATCTCGATCTTTCCAGGCACGGACCCGAAGTCGCTCCTGGATGCCGTGCATGCCGTCACGCATTTCGGTCCCGGCGGCCGTCCGCGCGGTGCTCAGCTCAAGCCTTCCGCGGCGACGCTTTCGGCCTTCGAGCAGAATCCTTATCTGCGCGACGGTGCGCTGAGCGCTGGCATCGAGCATTTCGCGACCCAGGGCGACGGCAATCATTTCGCCTATGTCGGAACGATGAAGTCGACCGGCGAAACCGCGCTTGTCACCCATCATGGATCGCGAGCACCGGGTGCGCGGCTCTACGACAGGGGCATGAAGGTCGCGAACAGGTTTCGCGAACTGATCTCGCCCGAGACGCATAGGGAAAACGCCTGGATTCCGGCGGATACAGAGGAAGGTGACTTCTACTGGTCAGCGCTGCAGACGATCCGGCAGTGGACGAAGGAAAACCACTATGTCCTTCACGACATGGCGGCGGAAAAGCTTTCGGCCAAGGTCGCGGATCGTTTCTGGAACGAACACAACTTCGTCTTCCGGAAGTCGGACGGGCTGTTCTACCATGGAAAGGGTGCGACCCCTGCCTTCGACAATTGGGCGCGTGACGCGACCGATCTGACCATCATTCCGCTCAATATGGCGGAACCGATCCTGATCGTTCGGGGCTCGAATGCCGCCCATGGTCTCGGCTTCTCGCCACATGGCGCCGGTCGCAACTTTTCGCGCAGCGCACATATGAGGCAGTTGTCTGCAGAATATGGGGCGGATTCGCGAGGCCTTAGCCCGAACAACATCGCGGCTATTCTGGAGAAGGAAACAAGCGGCCTCGACGCGCGGTTCTTCTCCGGTTTCGCGGATGTGTCGGAACTGCCGAGTGCCTACAAGAGTGCTGCGAACGTGCGGTCGCAGATCGAACACTATGGTTTGGCCGAAGTGGTCGACGAGGTGATCCCCTACGGGAGCATCATGGCCGGCGACTGGCAGAAGAATGCACCCTGGCGCAAAAGGCGCCAGTAAAGATAGGGGAAGGCAACTAGGTTTGCCTTCCCTCACCTGCCCGGCCGCGCGAGCGACCGGGCGATATCGATGATGTCGTCGCGTGAGGCCGTCGGATCCTCCCTGTTCCAGGCGACACCGAGCCCGATCTTGAAATCGATCCCCCTCACCTTTTTCAGTTCAAACCCGCGGTTCGGCAGATCCTGCGTCCATTCCGGCACGAAGCCGATGCCAAGGCCGGCAGAAACCAGCGACACCAGCGAGAAGGTGTCGTCGCATGTGTAGGCGACATTGTCGGTCAGATCGTGTTCCTCGAACTTTTCGGCGAAATACCGCTCGCTGTAGGAGAGGTTCTGGCGGGAAAAGGAGATGATCTTCTCATTGCGCAGATCCTCGATGTCGATCTCGCTCTTCAGCGATAGTGGGCTCTCCCTGGCAACAGCCAGCAAGTAGCGCTCGTGGGCAATCGAGAAGAAGCGCAAGGAGCCGATATTCTCCACCGGCCGAATGAAACCGAGATTGATGCGGCCTGCCTCGATATGGCGGATGATGTCATCGGTGGTGCCGCTTTCGATATGCAGGCGGATATCGGGATATTTGCGGGCGATGCGAGACAGGAAGGATGGCAGCACGCCGATGGTGGCAGGATAGACGGTGCCGATCGCAATCCTCTTCGCCGTCTTGCCGGCAACCGAGCGGGCGATCTCGGTCGACAGGTCGACTTCGCTCAGGATCCTGACCGAGCGTTCGTAGAACGCCGCCCCTGCCCTTGTCAGTTCCACCCGCCGTGTCGTGCGGAGAAACAGCTGCACGCCGAGTTCCTTCTCCAGTGCCAGAACCTGGTTCGACAAAGCCGGCTGGGCGATATGCACCTTGGCTGCCGCCCTGCCGAAATGCAGCTCCTCGGCCACCGCAACGAAGTAGGATAGCTGGCGTAGTTCCATGATTCCCACGTTTTGTTCTTTAATTTCACAACGTATTGTACATGGACCCGTGGTGCCCGTCATGAACAAAATGTGGGCATGGAGACTTTTTCTTCGAACCTCAAAAAGCGAGCCGAACAGCTTGGAATTTCAAACGCCGAGGTTGCTCGACGCGTCGGTTTGAGTGAACGCAGATATGGAAATTACATCTCCGGAACCCGGCAACCGGATCTCGCTACGCTTGTAAAAATCTCAGCGGTACTGATGACGAGCCTCGATGAGCTGCTATCAGACAAACCCGATGAGTCTGCGAAAAGTCCCAAACGCAGCCTTCAAGAACGCATCTCGTCAGCGGCCGAGGCTTTGAACGAAGATGACCTCGCGAGGGTGGCGATCATGCTTGATGCATTGGCAGCAGCTCGGTCTTAAAGCCCAAGCCAGAACTGACCGTTCGTTTGCACAAATCGGAGCTCTCGTTGGAATCGCACGGACCGGCGGTATGGTGGGCGATCTTGCGCTAGCAGATGTCTACTGCCGCTCTAGGCGCTGCGGTTAGCGCCAGAAGTTGGCGGTTGTGGTTTTCGGCGTTCCCGTTTCGGACGTCAGCAAATTGGCTTCCCGTCTCTCCACCGTGAGCCGTTTGGGACGGAACGCATCCGCTCTGTTTTTGGGGTCAGAACAAGAGCAGTCCGAAATCGATGGGATGGAAGGCTCCCGCTCCCCCGGTGCTAGGATGGCATCGTGTGTGGAAGGCTCCCGCGTTGAGGGAAAGTGGCTTCGTTATGCAGCGCATCTCGAGTGCAGTCGTGTGTCCGGCCTTTGATGCAGCCCTTCTTTCGACTGCTGGCCTTGAAGGGTTCCGCCAGGATCGTGCCCCCAATCGATTAGATGGACTTTGACGTCCGCTACGCTAAACGGGTTCGGCCGATCCATCGGGATCGAGTTGCTGCCTTCACTTACCCCTTTGGCCTCAAACTTCGAACGGCCTCAGCTATTTGCGGGCTGAACCGCTCTCAGATCGTTGATTTCCTCATATTCGCCGCCTCGCGTCATGATCGACCACGCGATGCGAGCCATCTTGTTGGCAAGAGCGACGGCTGCGACCTTTGGCGGTCGACGCCTCAAAAAGCCACCGATCCATCCTGTGCCACTACCTCCGTCGCGACGAATGTAGCGTAAAACAGAGGTTGCGCCGAGCACCAGTAATTGCCGGATATATTGATTTCCTTGCTTGCTGATGCGGCCAAGCCGAGCCTTGCCTCCGGAGGAGTTCTGTCGCGGCACCAAGCCGAGCCAGGCGGCAAAATGTCTCTCTGACTTGAAAGCCTGCGGATCGGGGACAATCGACGACAGGGCCGACGCCGTGACAAAACCCACTCCAGGTATGGTTTCCAGTCGGTTCGATAGATCATTCTTGTAATGCCAGGAGATCAGCTTCTTTTCGATTGCCTGAAGGCGTTGCGCCAGGTCGCAAACTAACTTCGCCAGCGCCTCAAGGACGAACCGGGCAAGCTCCGGCAATTCTGATCGCTCACCTTCCGCAAGCTCCCGTACGACGCGGACCACCTGGCTAGTTCCCACACCAATCGAAATGCCAAGTTCGGCAAGATGGGCACGGATCGAGTGCAGAAGCATCGTGCGTTGCTTGATGAGCAGAGCTCTTGAACGGTGCAACATCGCCGCTGACTGCTGCTCTACGGATTTCACCGGCACGAAACGCATTGTCGGCCGCGTCACTGCTTCACAGATCGCCTCAGCGTCCGCGGCGTCATTTTTCTGCCTTTTGACGTAAGGCTTCACATAGGCTGGCGGCATCAACCGCACGTCGTGCCCGAGAGCCGAAAGCTGGCGGGCCCACTAATGAGCCGTTCCGCAAGCCTCGATGGCCGATGAGGCAAGGCGGCACCTGTCCGAAGAATTTCAACATCTGCTGGCGACGCAACTGTCGCCGCACAACTACATTGCCCTCGGCATCAATCGCATGAACCTGAAACACCGATTTCGCTATATCGATGCCAACAGTAGAGATCTATTCCATTCGAACGCTCCCGGTTTGTCCATCCTAACCGATGCCATCCTAGCACCGGGGGAGCGGGAGCCTTCCATCCCATCGATTTCGGACTGCTCTTGTTCTGGCCCCGACTTGGGCCGCCAGCGTCTTGATCTCTTCCGAGCGCGCAAGCGACGGCGCCAGCGAGAAGCCGAAGGCCTCCCCAAGCGTTTCCGCACTATTCTTGTGTGCATAACGCTTGCCGTTCGGACTGTCGTTGTGGATCAAGAGACCGGCGCCAATCAGCGCGGCAAGATGCCGTCGTTTGCTCGACTATGCTAAGCTATTGGGATAGCGGTCAGGAAGAAGACCGTGCAAGCGGCCACGCCCAACATTGATGGGAATGTCCTTGAACAACCGCGATATCAGCCGCGGTCGAAATCCTTGCCTCTCATCGATGAGGAGGAATGACATCCTCTTGATTTCGATCGTGATCACGCCTGCATTGTCATGGCGACGATAATTTCGTGGATCGATCGCATGGAATCCGTTTTCCAGCGCCCAGGCGGCTATCATATCCGCGTTCATCAAGGTCCTACTCCAGGTGGTGCGGACGTTGTTTCTCCAGCTGTCCCGGCCGTGCAAATTGCTTTGCAGTCCTACTGTTACCGCAACCGAAACGTTCCAAGCCAGTCAAATGCGTCCAAGATTTCAGTTACCGCATAGGTGTTGCCAGAAAGACTCGCAGCAATCGGTACGACTCAGCCGTAGCCCCGCCCTTTTGGTGCTCTTGTAGGAGGGCTAAGGACCCTCAGCTCGAGGCAATAGGGCAGAAAACGGGCCTACGCCGCCTTGTCTGTAGGGCGATCGCCTCACGCAGTCATTTCCGATTGGCAAAGTACTGGACGTGATGGCGATATTAAGTTGTTCGAATTCCGAACACGCGGTGGATTTTGGGTATTTTCACTCAGGTCGGACAAGCAATCATGGAAGGCTCGCAATTCTTGCGTTTGTCATCCAAATGCCTCGCCTAGCCTTTGATAGCCCCCGCCGTCATCGAGCCCGAAATTTGCCGATACATCAGCAAGCCGAGGAGGACAGGCGGCAGAGCGCCGAGGATCATGACCGCAGACGCCGTGCCCCATTGGACGCCGCCCCCGCTCGCGGCAAAGAAGAACGATGCACCGACCGTCATCGGCACTGCCTTGTTCGTCGTCAGCATCAACCCGAAGAGGAACTCGTTCCAAGCGGTGATGAAGCCGAAGATGAAGGTCGTCACCAGTGAGGGCCGCACCACCGGCCGGATGATGCTGACCATGATCTGCCACGAACTCGCCCCGTCTACCCTCGCCGCCTCGTCCAGTTCCAGCGGAACGTCGGAAATCGCATTGACGAGGATGACGAGCGCCAGCGGCGTGTTGACGATGGTCAGGATCAGGCCGAGACCAAGCTGAGTGTCGAGCAGGCCCAGAAACTGGTACATCATGTAAAGCGGGATCGCGAAAATGATGAGCGGCACGGCGCGCAGATTGATGACAACAGGCAGCAGCGTGTGTTTGCCCACCTCGCTCCTTGCGATCGCATAGGCAGCGGGAAAAGCAAGCAGGATTGCAAGCCCGGTGCCGATCAACGAGGCGACAATACTGTTCCAAAGATAGAAATAGATGTTGAATCGATCGATCTGCGTCAGAACACGCAGGTAATTTTCCAACGTGGGCTGATTGATCCACAAACCGGGATTGATCGAGAGCTCACGCGCGCTTTTGAACGACGTAACCAGTGTGACGATGACCGGAAAATTCATTGCGACAGCGGCAACGGCAAAGACGATCCAGCGCAGTGCGTTTATCATGGCCCACGTCTCCTGCGGCCAGCCAGCCAGTTGAGGCCGTAGAGCACGATAAGCGACGTCAGGAAGAGGACGACGGAAGCCGCCACTGCCTTGCCGATCGCGCCCTCCTTGAAAAACGCCTGGTAGATATAGATCGACAATGATGTCGTCGAGCCGCCCGCGCCGCTGCCCGTCAGGGCGTAGACATTGTCGAACACCCGAAAGCCGTCGATGAAACGGATGAAAAAGGCGATGACCAGTGTCGGCAGCATCAACGGCAGCTCGACAAACCAGAGGGTTTTAATGGCCGAAGCCCCATCGAGCGAGGCTGCCTCGCGCACGTCTATCGGCACTGCGACATAAGCCATGTAGAAGAGCAGGAAGGCGAACGGCGTCCATTGCAGCGTTTCGACCACGATCAGGGTCCACAATGCATGTGAAGCGTCGAGAAAGGCCGGGCTGTCACCAAACCACATGAAGAGATAATAGGGCACAGGCCCGGCAAATTCGTGCAGCACCAGGCGGTACATCAGGCCGATCATGGCGGGCGCCACCATCAGCGGCAGCATGAGCGGCGCCATCAGTGCCGACCGCTTCGATAAAAGCGGTGCCAGAAAGATCGCCAGGAACAGCCCGAGCAGGCATTCGATCATCGCCGTCAGAATGCCGAAACGCAGGGAAAAGGACGTGGCGCGCCAGAAATCGCGATCGGCGAGCACGGAAAGATAGTTGCCAAAGCCGCTCAGCGTCGGACTTCGCAGGGTCTGGAAGTCAACGGTCGAGACTGAATAGATGAGGTTGATGACCGCAGGAAAGCCGAGAAACAGCAGCAGGAACCCCACGAGCGGCGTGAGATAGGCTCTTGCCTCGGCACGTTTTATGATCGCCATTTCAATCCGCCGGATGGGCCGGACGCCTTGCAGGAGGCAAGGCGTCCGGCTGATATTACTTCTTCAAGAGGTCCTGCATTCCGGCCTTGGTGTGAGCCAGCGCATCGTCGAGGTTCTGCTGGCCCGACCAGTAACCGGTGAACTCTTTGGCCTGCAGTTCATAGACGGAGAGTGCGTTGGCCGAGGTCGCTCCATTCATCACGTAGCCGTATTTGCTAGCGAACTCGCCGAGCTTGACGAGATCGGGACGTTCCTTGGCAACTTTCGCCACCACGTCAGGGGTAAGGGCTGGCGAACCGCCCTTTCGGGCATAGAGCAAGGCGGCATCCTCGCTTGCCAGCCATTTCAGGAATTTGACGGCGCCGTCCTTGTTCTTGGCGTTCTTGTTGAGGCCGAGGCCAAGGCCGTGAATATGGTCGGCGCGGCTATCCGGCCCGGCCGGCGGCGCCACAATGCCGGTGACCTCGGCAACGGCAGGGGTTTTCTCGGCACTGGTGAGATCCGCGGCAGCGGCGTTCCACTGAAGAGCTGTTGCCGCCTGACCGGAACCGAACGCGGCATTGGTCTCGGCATATTCGTAACTCAGTGAATCCTTGGGCGAAGCGCCAGCGTCGTAAAGCTTCTTATAAAGTTCGAGGCCAGTCTTGTAGGCGTTGGAATCGACGGTGATATTGCCCTGTTCATCGGTCCAGTTTCCACCGTAGGAGCGTGGCAAAGACTGAAACACCATCATGTTGAAAAGCAGGTTTTTCATCTGCAGGACCGTGCCATAGCGCACGGGGCTTTCGGGATTGACCTGCTTGGAGAAATAGAGAGCCGTCGCCGCCCAATCGTCCCACGTCCAGCTGTCCGGATCCCTCGGCTGCAATTCTTTGCCGAGATATTGCTTGGCGATTTCGGCATATTTCTTCTTGGCCGCATCGTCCTTCATCAGCGCATCGATCAGATCCTTGCGGTAGTACATGAAATGCAGCGACAGATCCGTCGGCACGCCGTACTGCTTGCCGTCGAACTGCATGGTCTTCAGCACGGATTCGCCAAACGTCTTGGCAGCGCCATCGCCGAGATCGACGGGTTCCATATACGGCGCGTAGCGGCCGATCGAGTAAGTGGCGACGAGATTAATATCAAAGGCGGTCGAGCCCGCTGCCATGTCGGCCTGCAGCTTGTCGAAGAAGCCCTCCCGGTTGAAGAACAAAAGTTCGACCTTGTCGGCATCGCTGATGCCGGCTGTCTTATTGTATTCTTCGACGGCTGCGCGCAGCGCCGTTTCTTCCGAACCGCCTGGCCAGCCGAGAACGGTGACTGTCGCATTGGACGTACCAGGCAGAGCAACGCTTGCGAGAAGTACGGCAAGCGCGGATAGGGTCGTTCTGTTCAATGTCATCGTAGTTCCCTCTTTTTTGGTTAGGTTAGGATCGATGTCTTCCGGAATTCATCAGTCACCCTGAACTGCAAGGCTCGCCACGCCGATGATACCCGCACGGCTGCCGAGCTTGGCGGCCACCAGAACAGGCGTCACCCTGGGATCAACACCCGCAAAACAATCGCGCATGCGGTCGAGATAACCCGCCGCAAGGCCGATGCCGCCACCGATGACGATACGCGTCGGATCGAGCATCATCTGAATGTCACGGCAGAGCGTTGCCGCACGAAATGCCGATTGCGAGACGATCTCGCCAGCCCAGGTCTCGCCGCGGTCGGCCTGCTCGAACACTTCGGCTGCGGTACCCGGGTGTCCGGCCTTTAGGGCCTCCGCCGCGATCCAGCGGCCAGACGTCTGATCTTCAAGCGGCGACTGCCCGGCGGACGGACCACGGATCAGCCCGAAATGGCCTGCGAGCCCGGTTAGCGCACGACCATTGACGATAATGCCGCCGCCGATGCCGGTCGAGATGGTCAGGAACACCAGATCGCCACCAACACCGGCGCCAAACCGATATTCTCCCCAAGCGGCCGCCTGCGCATCGTTGATCGCAAAAACCGGTTTGCCGAAAACGGCGCTTGCCCTGTCAACCAACGGAAAGCGGTCGGGGATCCCGAGCGTTGCCGGGTTGAGGGCCGACCAGCATCCATCCTGAATGAAACCGGTGACGGCAATGCCGACGCGGCAATAGCGATCCGTCCAGGATCGAGTAGCGTCCGCGATCACGGAAAGCCACGCATCCGGACCTGCTTCCCGTGCCGTCGGCACCGTCATTTCATCCAGCACGTCGCTGCCTCTGACGAGCGCTGCCATCGTCTTCGTGCCGCCAATATCGATGGCAAGCGCCGTCTGCAGGCTGTCGGCATCGTAGGCCGCGGCAACGGCATCGCGAAACCACGAGGTAACATGCTCGGTGCGTGTAATCGCTGACCCCACGACGACGGCGAATGCTCCGGCGTCGGCGGCACTTGCTGCCTGCTCGGGCGTGCGAATGCGGCCCTCGGCAATGACATAGGGTGTGAGTGCTCGCATCGCTCTGATCAGGTCGATATCCGGATCGACGGGCTCAGGCCCACCGACATAGCCGGAAAGCGTTGTGCCGACGAAATCGACCCCGGCTGCCAAAGCGTTGCGCGCGTCGTCGAGGTTCGAGCAGTCAGCCATCGTCAGCTTGCCGCGTGCTCTGACAGCCTCGACCAGCGCTTCGATGGATGCCGGCCGAACACGATCCGTCGCATCGAAGGCGATGATGTCGGCGCCGGCATCCGCCAACGCTTCTGCATCGGCAACGAACGGCGTGATCCGCACCGGACTGTCATCGAGATCGCGCTTGACGATGCCGATGATCGGTACGGTCACGGCAGGGCGTACCGCTTTCACATAGCCGACGGATTCGATCCGCAATGCCTTTGCACCCGCATCGACGGCGGCTCTCGCAAATCCAATAACGAATTCAGCCGTGTCCGTCGGCCCGCCGGGGACCGGCTGGCAGGAGACGATAAGGCTTTTCTTGATGTCGTCGCGCTGCAATCGTGACACTCCATTTCCGCATCACGATAATTCGAAAGTACCAGATTACAACCAGTTTATGACTGGTATCATCGCGTCAGCTCGAACACGAAGTCATAAACATCGCCCTTGTAGCGGCTCTCGCAATATTCGACGATCTGGCCGTCACCGAGAAAACAGCGGCGCTCCGTCATCAGCAGCGGCGCTCCGGCTTCGCAATGGAGGTATTGCGCATCCTCCGCGGAGGCCGCCCGCGAACGCATACGCTGGACGGCACGCTGCGGAAGAAACCCGCGTGCTTCTAGCGCTTCGTAAAGGGAATCGCCGACCAGGCTTTCCGATGGAATGAAGCGAACGGGGACCGTTGATGTTTCGACGGCAATCGGTACGTCATCGGCTGTGCGGATGCGCTTCATGCGCAGGATATGGCTGTTTCCAGCCACTCCGAGCGCCATCATTTCCGTGGGGGAAGGTCGGCTTATCTGCTTGGAAAGCCATATACATCCGGGAGTAAGCCCGCGCGCAAGGATATCCTCCGAAAAGCTCGTGAGTGTGGAAAGAGACTTTTCGACCCGTGATCCGACCTCGGTCTTAAATCCGTGACGGCGATTGAGAAAGCCCTCCTCCTCAAGCAGCGCCAGGGCCTTGCGTATCGTCACGCGCGAAAGCGACAGGGCTTCCGCAAGCACCCGCTCTCCGGGCAGCACGGCGCCTGCCTTGACCGCATTCGAAAGGATCGCAGTTTCGATCGCCGACTTTAGCCGCTTGTAGAGCGGCAGACCCGATGCCGAGGCCTGTAACTCCTTGCCGATCACGTCGATCAGTTCATCCGTCGCCATAGCGTTACCGATGCTCTCAAAATTTCTCTGCGAAACTCCTCTGGATCTATACTGGTATTAAGATGATGGGGCAATCATCTTGGTCGAAACCAGATTTCCACAGACAGTTCCAAACCTGCCCATTTGACAGATATCCTACAAGTGGATATGTAACTCCCATCTTATCGGCGAGGCGAAGAGAAGATCAGGCATGGCGTTGAAATCGATGAAGCCGCTGACACGCGCGCCGCTGCTGCATGTATCCGTGCAGGAAAGCCTGCGCGCTTACGTCCATGATAACGGCCTGGCGCCGGGGACGCTGCTACCTGCCGAGGGAGAGCTCGCCGCCCAACTCGGCGTCAGCCGCAATTCGCTGCGCGAAGGAATCAAGGCGTTGGAATCGCTCGGAGTACTGGAGACACGGCGTGGTGTCGGCATCTTCGTGAAGGCCTTTTCCTTCGAACCGCTCCTCGACAACCTTGCCTATGGCCTTGGCGGAGCGTTGCGACAGATCGAAGAAGTGATCGAAATCCGCCGCACGCTCGAAGTGGGATTGATCGGCAAGACGATCGAGATGATCGGCGCGGAGGATCTCGCCGAGTTGCGTGCGACCGTCAACAGGATGCGCGCCCATGCCGAACGCGGCGAAACCTTCGCCGCGGATGACCAGCTGTTCCACCGGCTGCTGTTTCGCTGCCAGGACAATGAGACGCTCGTACGACTGATCGATGTGTTCTGGCTCGCCTTCTACAAGGCATCGGATTTCGTCAACCTCGAGAATGTCGATCCGATGGCGACCTGGCGAGATCACGCCGCAATTGTCGATGCGATCGAGGCAAAGGATCTGGAGGAGGCGCGCAGGCGCCTGGATCGTCACTACGAGGGTATTGCCCGGGTGATTGCCAACAACAAGACAAGTTCAAACGTGGGAGGAACACATGAAAAGACTGTCTAGATTATCCGTTATCGCGCTTGGCGCCCTGCTGTCGACGGTTGCCGTTCCGGCTCTTGTCGCTTCGGGCGTTGCAACCCAGGCTCAGGCCGCCACTTTGTCCGGCGGGTTCGATGTCGGCCCCGGCGGCTTCCAAGGCAACTTCAACCCGCTTGCGGCGACGGCCGGCTTCACCTGGCTCAGCATCTACTACGAGCCGTTGATCACCTATGACGAGAAGCTGCAGAAGGTCGTTGGCGCGCTGGCAAGCGCCTACGAGGTCAGCCCGGATCAGATGACCTACACGTTCAAGCTGGCCGATGCCAAATGGCATGACGGCAAGCCCTTCACCGCCAAGGACGCAAAGTTCACCATGGGCCTTGCGACGGATGCGAAAACCGGCTCGGTGCTCGCTGCCCGACTGAAGGGCATATCGTCGGTCGAGACGCCGGATGATCGCACGGTCGTCATCAAGCTCGGCGCACCCAGCAGCAGTTTTCTCGACACGATGACCAAGGTGATGATGCTGCCCGAGCATGCGCTCTCCTCGATACCGGCCGACCAGCTGGCGAAGAACACGTGGTGGTCCACCACCCCGATCGGCACCGGCCCGTTCAAATTCACCAAATATGTCTCGGATCAGTATGTCGAACTTGCCGCAAACACCGATTATCGCGGTGGCAAGCCCGCGCTGGAACGCATCATCAATCGCTATTTCGCTAACCCGGCCGCAGCGATCGCGGCGCTGAGATCCGGCGAAATCCAGTTCACCTACGTCGATTCCAACGACGTGCCGACCTTCAAGGACAACAAGGACTTCAAGGTCATCGAAGGTGACTCCTTCGTCGTCAACTATCTCGGCTTCAACCACGATTCCCCGCTCTGGAAGGATGTGCGCGTCCGCAAGGCAGTGATGTACGCGATCAATCGCGATGCCATCATCCAGAGCCTCTATGGCGGCGCCGCCAAGCCGGCCAACTGCGCCTATGTCGCCGAACAGCTGATACCGCAGGGCATCGACACCTATGCCTACGATCCCGAGAAGGCCAAGCAGTTGCTGACGGAAGCCGGCTGGGACCAGATCAACGGCGACAAGCCGATCACGCTTCTGACCTATTACACCACGCCGCTCGCGACCAACGTCCTTGCCGCGGTCCAGGCGATGCTTGCCCAGGTCGGCATCAATATCGTCCCGCGCGCCGTCGATGCCCCGACCTACAACAGCATCGTGCTCAACGCGACGCCGGATGTCGCCCAGTTCCAGATGGTTTATGCCGGTTTGCAGAACGGGCCGGACGCCGGCAGCATCAATGTCGGCCTCAACGAGAAGCAGATCCCCCCGGCCGGACCGAATGTCGCGAGAGTTCGCATGCCTGACCTCACCAAGGCACTCGACAGCGCGCTTGCCGAGCCGGACAGCGCCAAGCGGGATACCGCCTATCAGGACGTCTGCAAGGTGATGAATACCAACCTGCCCTGGGCGACGCTCTGGGTGGCAAACCGCTACGGCATCGTCTCGACCAAGGTGAAGGATTTCGTCTGGACGCCGGCGCCGGGCGGTGGCCCCTACCAAGCCGATTCGCAGAAATGGTCGATCGCCGAATAGGCGTTTTCCGCAAGGCCTCAAGGGTGGCTCCGGCCACCCTGACAGGACGAATGAACGATGCTCCGATACAGTCTTAGACGCCTGATCATAGGAATAGGCATGCTCCTCGCCCTGAGCATGCTGATCTTCCTGCTGCTGCGCCTGACGCCCGGCGATCCGATCGATGCCTATGTCGATCCGAACCTGCCGATGTCACCGTCGGATCTTGCCGATCTGCGCAGCAGCCTCGGGCTCGATCAGCCCCTGCCCGTCCAGTATCTCGGCTGGCTGCAGCAGGCGCTGATGGGCAATCTCGGCTATTCGATCAAGCGTCTCGACCAGCCGGTTCTGGGTCTCGTGCTGTCGCGGATCGGGCCGACAGTGCTCTTGATGGGCACCGCACTTGCCTTCGCCACCGTCGCAGGCATTGCCTGCGGCGTGATCGGCGCCGTCCGCCGCAATTCGCTTGCCGATCTCTCCCTGTCGGTGGTTGCGCTTGCCGGTATTTCCAGCCCGGCATTCCTCAGCGCGCTGATCGGCCTTTATATCTTCTCGGTCCGCCTGCACTGGATGCCATCAGGGGGCATGCTGACGCCGGGAGAGGAGTTCTCGGTCGGCGATCTCCTCCACCATCTCATCCTGCCGGCCGCACTTCTGGCTGTCGCGCAAGCCGCATTGATCATGCGCTACATGCGCGCTTCGCTGCTCGAAGTCCTGAACCAGGATTACGTGCGCACGGCCCGTGCCAAGGGCGTTCTCGAATTCTGGGTCATCTGCAAACATGCGCTGCGTAACGCGCTTCTTCCGATCGTCACCCTGATCGGCTCCACCATCGGGCTTGCAATCGGCGGCGCCATCTTCATCGAGAGCGTCTTCAACTGGCCGGGCATGGGACTGCTGCTCGTCGATGCCGTCCAGACCCGCGATTACCCCGTCATCATGGGAGCGACGCTCGTCATCGGTGCTTGCGTCATCGTCGTCAATCTTTTGACCGACATCACCTATGCGGTCGTCGACCCGCGCATCAAGGTGGGCTGATCATGCTGGCACGCTCTCCTGAACGCCGCAGCCCGGGGCCGCTTGCCCGCGCCTTCGGCCGCTTTCTGCTCAACCGCGCAGCCGTTGCCGGCGTCTGCATTGCCGTTCCGATGCTGCTGTTGATCCTGTCCTATCCGCTCTGGTGGACGTTCCAGCCGAACGACATCGATCTTCTGGCGATGAACAGCGGCCCGACGGCAAAGCACTGGTTCGGAACCGACGGCGTCGGTCGCGATGTCTTTGCGCGCGTGCTCGAAGGCGGCCGGATTTCGCTGCTGGTCGCCATCGCGTCGACTGCGCTTTCCGCGGTCATCGGCTTCCTCTTCGGAGCCATCTCGGCGCTTGCAGGACGTTGGACGGACGCCGTTTCGATGCGCTTCGTCGATCTCGTGATGACCCTGCCGCCCGTCATCTTCCTGCTTGTGCTCGCCTCGATTGCCGGCACCGGCATCTGGCCGACCGTGCTCGTCATCTCGCTGCTCTCCTGGCCGCTGCTGGCGCGGATGATCCGCTCCCGGCTGCTGGAACTGCGTGAACGCGACTTCGTCATGGCCGCCCGCGGCATGGGCGCCGGCATCGGGCATCTGCTCTTTCGCCACGGCCTGCCGAACTCGATCGATATTCTCATGGTCTATGCGACCTTGCAGATCGCCAATGCCATCCTGCTGGAGGCCGGCCTGTCCTTCCTCGGTCTCGGCATTGCGCCGCCGGCGGCCAGCTGGGGCAACATGCTGAACGCGGCGCGCTCGACCGCCGTGCTCGAACAATATCCGTGGCAATGGCTCTTCCCCGGCGCTGCGCTCATCCTTGCCGTGCTTGCAATCAACTTCATCGGCGATGGCCTCAGAGATGCCTTCGACCCGCGTGCCGAACTGAACTGACAATCGAAAGAAGCGAAATGACCAAATTCAAGGGTGTCGTCCCCCCCGTCGTAACACCGCTCAATCCGGATTTCACCGTCGACTATCCCTCCTATACGCGGGTGCTCGAGCATCTGATCGATGCCGGTTGCCATGGCGTCTTCGTACTCGGCTCAACGAGCGAAGTGGTCTTCCATGACGAAAAGACCCGGCGGGAAATCATCGAACATTCGGCCAAGGTGGTGAATGGCCGCGTGCCGCTGATCGTCGGCGTCATAGATCCGACCACCGATCGGGTCATCGCCCATTCGAAGGTCGCAAAGGCGGCCGGCGCCGATGCGGTGGTGGTGACGGCGCCATTCTACACCGTCACCAGCCAGTCAGAGATTCTCGATCACTTCCGTTATATCCGCGACGCCGTGGACGTTCCCCTTGTCGCCTACGACATTCCCGTCTGCGTTCACGTCAAGCTGCAGCGCCAGACCGTCGTCACCCTTGCCAAAGAAGGCGCCATCATCGGCCTCAAGGATTCCAGCGGCGACGACGGCAACTTCCGCTATGCGCTCCTCGACCTTGCCGAACACAAGGACATCTTCCTGATGACCGGCTCGGAGATCGTCGTCGACAACGCCCTTTTGATGGGCGCCCACGGCGTCGTTCCCGGCATCGCCAATGTCGATCCGCACGGCTATGTGCGCCTCTGGGATGCCGCGCAGCGCGGCGACTGGGTCGCCGCGAAGAAGGAGCAGGAGCGACTCTGCCACCTGTTCGAAATCGTCTGGGTCGCGCAGGGCCGCGTCAGCGGCGGCGCCGCGGGCATCGGCGCCTTCAAGACAGCCATGCGCAGCCTCGGCATCATCGATTCCGCCGTCATGCCGCGGCCGCGTGCCTCCCTGAACGAGGCCGAAACCGCGCGGATCGACGAAATCCTGCGCGCAACCGGCCTACTGAACTGAGCCGGACGATGGAACAGACCGCCGAACCCGTACTCGACATCAAGGGACTGCGAACGATCTTCCGCGTCCGCGGCAGCGAGATCACGGCGGTCAACGATATCGACCTGACGGTCGCCGCCGGCGAGACGCTCGCGCTCGTCGGCGAATCCGGCTCCGGCAAGTCTGTGACTAGCCTCTCGGTCATGCGACTGCTCACCCGCAACATCGGGGTGATCGCCGCGGGCAGCATCCGCCTGACGACGCGCTCCGGTGCAGTCCAGGATCTTGTTTCTCTCGACGAGGAGAGCATGCGCAGGATCAGGGGCGACGACATCGGCATGGTGTTCCAGGAGCCGATGTCGAGCCTCAATCCCGTCTTCACGATCGGCGACCAGATCTCCGAGCCGATCCGCATCCATCGCGGCGCCGACCGCAAGACGGCGATGAATGCCGCCGTCGCGCTGCTTGAAAGCGTCGGCATACCGGACGCCAGACGCCGCGCCGGCCAATACCCGCATGAACTCTCCGGCGGCATGCGCCAACGCGCCACGATCGCAATGGCGCTCGCCTGCGATCCGGCGCTGTTGATTGCCGACGAGCCGACCACGGCGCTCGACGTGACGATCCAGGCGCAGATTCTCGATCTCCTACTCAAACTGCAGCGCGAGCGCGGCATGGCGATGCTCTTCGTCACGCACAATCTCGGCGTCGTCGCCGAAATCGCCCATCGCGTCGCGGTCATGTATGCCGGCAGGATCGTCGAGGAGGGACCGGTCGGCGAGGTTTTCCGCAATCCAAAGCATCCCTATACGATGGGCCTGCTCGCCTCCATGCCACGGCTTGGCGACGCAACACGGATGAAACAGGCGGGTGAAAAGCTCGCAGCCATTCCCGGCATGGTCCCGAGCCTGGTGAACATGCCGAGCGGTTGTGCTTTTGCGCCGCGCTGCAAATTCGCGGTCGATGCCTGTCGCGCCGCGGTTCCAGCGCTTGACAAGATCAATTCGCAGCATCGAAGCCGCTGCATCAGATGGCAGGAGATCTAGATGAGCGAACCCCTGCTCTCCGTCCGTGACCTTTCGAAACACTATACGTCCCGCGGTGCACGGCTGAATATCCTGCAAGGCATCTCCTTCGATATCGGCAAGGGTGAAGTCGTCGGGCTTGTCGGCGAATCCGGCAGCGGAAAGACCACGATCGGGCGCTCCGTCCTTCGGCTCGTCGAACCGTCGTCCGGCAGCGTCCGTTTCGATGGGAAAGAACTGACAGACCTCTCCGCTTGGGCGCTTAGGCGGCAACGGCCGCGCATGCAGTATATTTTCCAGGACCCCTTCGCCAGCCTGTCACCGCGCATGACGATCGGCGAAATCCTCACGGAAGGCTTGAAGATCCAGGGGATCGGATCGGCCCGCGACAGGCTTGAACGAGCCCAAGCCGCCCTGGCGCAGGTCGAGCTGCCGGCCGATGCGATCAATCGCTACGCGCATGAGTTTTCCGGCGGGCAGCGCCAGCGCATCGGCATCGCCCGCGCCCTGACCCTGTCGCCCGAATTCATCGTCGCCGACGAACCGGTCTCCGCGCTGGATGTCTCGATCCAGGCGCAGGTGATCAACCTTCTGCGCGAATTGCAGCAACGACTCGGCCTGACCATGCTGTTCATCTCGCATGATCTTGCTGTCGTCGAATATATCTGCGACCGGGTCATCGTGCTCTATCTCGGCCGCATCATGGAGATCGCACCGAGCGCCGACCTTTATGCGAGGCCTCAGCATCCCTATACGCGCGCGCTGCTCTCCGCCATTCCGTCACCCGATCCGGATGCCCGGCGTCACCGGCAGATCCTCAAAGGCGATATTCCAAGCCCGGCCAATCCGCCGAGCGGTTGTGTCTTTCGCACGCGCTGTCCGAGCGCGCTCGATGTTTGCGCCGCCACAGTTCCTCAACTGCGGGAGGTCGCGCCAGGCCAATACAAGGCCTGCATCCGCAACGATCTCAACTGAACTGACGCCACAGGGAAACAAGTGATGAATGCGAAGACGTCGCAACCAACCCTGCTCGGAAACTGGGCTAGCCTGCTTTTGCCGATTGCGCCCGACGATAGCATCGAATTCGACAAGCTCGGCGAGGAGATCGACATCCTCATCGACGCCAAGGTCGATGGCATTTATTCGAACGGCACCGCCGGTGAATTCCACAATCAGACTGAGGAGGAGTTCGACAGGATCCAGGCGTTGCTGGCCGAGCGCTGCAGCGCAGCCTCGATGCCCTTTGTGATTGGCGCCTGCCAGCCCGACCCGCTGATCATGCTCAATCGCGTCCGTCGGGCCCGCGCACTACGTCCCGCCGCCATTCAGGTGATACTCCCAGACTGGTGGCCGCTCACCGATGCCGAAGCGGTCGACTTCCTGAACCGTGCTGCGCAAACGGCTGATGGAATTCCGCTCATCCTTTACAATCCGCCACATGCAAAGCGCGTCCTCACGCCCAAGGAACTGGGTGTGGTCTGCGCGTCAGTGCCTGGCGTGAGCGGCATCAAGCTCGCCGACGGCGACAGCTCCTGGTATGCAGAGGCTCGTCGTCATCTTGCAGGCCAGTCTCTCTTCGTTCCCGGCCACCATCTTGCAACCGGCACGAAGGAGGGTGTGGCGGCAGGCTCGTTTTCCAATGTCGCCTGCCTCAGTCCCCGCGGCGCGCAAAAGTGGACGGCGTCGATGCGCAGCAATATCGATGCCGCACTCGATCTCGAGCGACGCATCTGCGCATTCATGGACAATCATATCGTCCCTTTCCGCCAAAACATGGGTTTTTCGAACGCTGCCCTCGACAAATTGCTGAGTGCGATCGGCAATTGGGGACCCGTGGCAACTCGTCTGCGGTTTCCCTACCGATCGATCGATGCTTCGGAAGCCGAGAGATTGCGAAGAATTGCAATGTCTGAGCTCCCCGATCTATTTCACTAGGTTTAGGCGCATCGACGCCGTCAGCAACGCCATCGAGCCGCAAGAGCGCTGTCCTTGGACGACGAGTAACTGCAGGCGACGTTGCGCGCTATCCCTGGTCAACCGTCTGACGATCGCCGCTCCCATGCAGCGCGAACCACCCGTGACCAAGGCGACCTTTCCGGCGAGCGGCAAGTGATCTTGAACCATAATTCCCTCCATTAAGCACTAATAATTGGCACCGCTTCGATTGGCGGGACTATGTCGTCCGAGTTGTGTGGCTGAAATCAGTCGCGGGTATAGGGACATCATACCCGCGTACGATCCGATTGGAGAAAGGAACAAAGCCCAGCGCTTGAGGTTGAAGTTCGATTGGAGGAGCTGTCATGAGCGGCTTTTTGAAGTTCGTGCTCATAGGCTTGGCAGCCATGAGCGGCGCAATGGCGATGCCGATTTTAATGTCTTCCGAGGCGACACCGTCTCCGTGCCGCAATGCGGGCTTCCGTTTTGATTTTCGTAGCCGCGTCCGGATTGAACGTCCGCCGTCTTGAACAGTGCGGCCAAAACCAACACGGAAGCTGATCCTGCGTTTCTGGTGGTCGGCTCCGGTTGATGACATCGAAGATACGTGCGATCTCCAGCGCCAGCTTCATGGCAAGCGGGCAGCGCCGACGAAGCGGTAGACGTTCGGTGTTAGCCCCACGGCATAAAACGTAATCCCTCACGACAGCACAACGCGATGTCCGCTTTCGGCCGCTCTCTCTATCGCGTCAATCACTCGATGCACTGCGACTGCGTCCTCGAAGCTCGGCGCAGTATGAGTGCCTTCCCGTAAATCCTGGGCCATGTTTGCATAGAGGCGTGCGACATTCCCAGGCTCGACATCCTCCGGCCAACCAGCCCGGTACGTGGCGGGAATCTCAAGCGCACGGAATGCTGTCTCCCTGCCGCGGGCACCCGTCAGTGAAAGAGGCACCATTTGCACGTGGCCCGACAAACCAGAGACCCGGATGTCGCCCTCGCTCCCATGAATCTCCCAAAACAACCCATCGCCGTCCCGCGGCGCGCCGCCGCGGTAATGGATAGAAATGGGTGCGCCGCTGGTCAAAACCCCGCTCACAAGCACCTGGTCGGGTGCCGATACCGGTAACGTTTCACCGGTATCGATTGCTGTCACCATGGGTCTCCGTGTCGTTACTACAGCAGAAACTTCCACGATGTCGCCTAACACATGCCTCAGCGCCGCCAGCGTATGCCCCACTGGGATCGTCAGCATATTTGCACCATTGGCGCGGTCCAGCAAATATCCGTAGGTCTTCGCGTCAGGAATAGTGCCGCCGCCGAGTGCAGTCCCGCCTCGCGCTACCAAGGTCGTCGACAGCACCTCGCCGATAAAGCCGTCGAGGATCAAATTTCTCAGGTACTCGATCTCCGGCGCGAAACGCGCTTGGGTTCCCACCACGCCAAGGACGCCTCGTGCCTTGGCCAGCGCAGCCATCTCGCTGGCTTCCGCCAATCCATTTCCGAGCGGCCATTCGCAATAGACATGTTTGCCCGCTTCGATCGCGGCCTTCACGATTTCGAAATGTGGGGGTACCTTCACCGCGACAGTGACAATGTCGACCTCAGGGGATGTGATCAACTCGGCAACGCCGGCGAAGGCTTTTGATATCCCCGTTTCGGCTGCGGCCGCTTGGGCACTGACCTGGGTGGTGTTGGCAATCCCGACGATCTCGAAGGTGCCGGAGAGAGAGCGCAAAGCCGGAATATGGGCGCGCGCGGCCCAGCTCCTTCCAGGCTGCACGCCAACGATGCCGATCTTGAAGCGTTGTCCGGTCATGATGTTCGCCTTCCTTATGATAAATTCTGACGCCCAAAGTACATGGATGGCATCCCTGCGAAAATTCGGTATATATGCCGGTAAGCCTGGAGATTCTGCACAGATGATTGACTGGGAAGACGTTCGGCATTTCCTCGCAGCTGCTCAGAGCGGCACGCTGTCTGGCGCTGCCCGCAGCCTCAAGGTGGATCACGCGACTGTAAGCAGGCGGCTTGCCGCCCTGGAGGCCGACCTTGACGTGAAACTGGTGGATCGCCTGCCGCGGTCCTGCCGTCTCACCAGCGTGGGCAGGCAGGTTTTCGACCGGGCCGTGGAAATGGAGACTGCGGCTGATGGTATCGCTCGTCTGGCGAAAGCCGCTCACGCCCCGCTTTTTGGCCGGATCACGCTGAGCGCTCCACCCGTGCTCGTAACGCATCTTCTAACCGACCAGTTGACGCGTTTCAGGGAGAAGCATCCCGACATCCGGCTATCGCTCTCCTCGCAACCGCAGCGGGTTTCGCTGAGCCGTCGAGAGGCTGATGTCGCTGTACGGTTCATCAGGCCGGAGGAGATCAGCAGCGTGACACGGAAGATCGGGACAATGGCCTTTGGGCTCTATGCACACCGTTCCTATGCTCATCTGGCCGCCCCCGACCGCTGGGAGTTCATAGGGTGGGACCAGACTTTTGCCGATACGCCGGCACAATCGTGGCTGGTCGGCATAGCCGGCCGACGTCCGATCGTCTGTGAACTGACTTACTCAAGCGAACACCTAATCGCCGTGCGGGCAGGAGTGGGCGTGGCAGGTTTGCCTTGCTTTATTGGCGACCGCGATCGCGATCTAGTTCGGATCAACGAGCGTGTACCACACTTCGCACGCGACATATGGCTCTTGGTTCACCGTGACCTTCACAAAACTCCTGCGGTCCGTGCGGTCATGGACTTCGTGGTGGCCGCTGTTGCCGAATATCCGGACCTGGCGACCCAATAGTCTTTCCTCTTCGCACGTGCGGATAGCCTCCGTTGGAAAACCGCGACGAGACGTTTCAGCGAGTTCAGAAATACGAAAAGGGCACCAACCGCGTTAGTGCCAGCGTTCTGTTCGAGATCGCACAAGCGCTGTCAATCTCAATGGACGACTTCTTCAAGGGCGCGGAAGCAGTCAATCCCAAGCTCGAGAGTTCCCGACGCCCCCTTCCCTCGGGCGACCTCGCGCACGTGACGAGCACGGCCGTTCGGAAGGAAGGCACTGTAAGTTTGATCCGATCGGTTTCCTCTGACGCCCGACGTAGAAATCTCTCCAGCGGATGACGTCTCAACAGATTAAGGCCGGGATCCGAGAGTGCCTGGTGGAGCCAATCTCCGTGGGCTTTCGAATTTCTGCAATCTCAAAACCACCCTTTGCGCCAGAACCAAAGCAGTGGTGCGACGGCGCTTAGGATGATGATGGCCCACGCGAAGGGATATCCCCAAGGCCAATTCAGCTCTGGCATGAACTTGAAGTTCATTCCCCATATTCCGGCCATCAAAGTGGGCGGCACGCCAACGACAGACGCGATTGTCAGCACCTTGAAGATGTCGTTCTGTTCGATGGTGATGAAGCCCAGGACTGCGTCCAGGAGGAACTGCGTCTTATCGGAAAGGTGTGTCTCGTAGTCGCTCAGCGAAGCAACATCCTTCGCCACCGCGTGGAGTTGATCTCGGAATTCATCCGACAGCATGTCGTGACATACATCCAGCGTGAACGAGGCCATTCTACCGACGCCAAGGAGCACATCTCGGGCCTTTGAGGATCGGTCTCCGAGAGCGCCTACCTTGGACAACGCTCGACGGAGTGTGAAATTGGCGCTGCGAGGAGATGCCGAGCCCCTGAGGTCTCCCTTAAAGACCGTCTTGGACACCTCGTCGACGGCAGTCGCCAAATGTTCCAGAACGTCTGCACCGCGGTCCACGATCGCCTCGAGCAGCGCCACGAAGACCCCCATGCCGCTGGCCAGGGTTTCGTCCTGCGCCAGCCTTTCAGCAACAGCATCGAAAGCGGGCTGGCTCTCGTAACGAACCGTTATAAGAAAATCGGGGCCGACGATAAAACCTGCCGGGGAAAGCTCTGCGTGCTCGAGCGTCGCGTGTGCGACGACCGGCGCACTGAGATAAATCCGATTACCCTCCTTCGACAGCCTGCTTGACGCCTCGATCTCGCTCAGAGCCTCGCGCGTCGGCACTCTCACCTTCGCCCGGCGTCTGACGAAGTCGATCTCCTCTTCATCGGGATTGAGTAGGTCCATCCAGATCACATGGCCCGGCAAATCTTCATCGGCCCCGCCCGACATGACGGTGCCATCGGTATCGCGGTAAATTTTTAGCAAGCGCGTCTCCTGGAGACTCCAGACGGACGGATGCTTGGGCAATGCCAAGCTGTGTAACTATGACGTCTCATCCCTTATGGGCTTCCGCCCAGTGCGGATATGTAACGAAAGCAGTGAGCGCGCCCTCCCCCTCCGTCGAGATAGTCACCGCCTCCCCTTTGGGCATGTAGACGATGTCGCCTGGACCTGCCGTGACGGTGCCATCGCGCGTGGAAACGGATAGCCGGCCTTCCAAGACTATCATCGTGTCATCGACGGCCATTTTTTCGGTGAGCGTCTGACCAGGAGCGTATTTGCCGTAACCGATAGTGACAGGGCCGCCGTTTTTCTCGTCGATCAGATTTCCGACATAGATATTGGCATTCTGTCCAGGCGACTTGACTAGCTTTGCGTCAGATACACTGAATTTTTGGACCTTCATCTGTCGACTCCCATGTTTCCAATTGGAGATAGCGCAGATGCAACGGTCGCCAACTGAGCTGCAGGAGATGTCCATGGTTGAGCGGTGGCGTTGGAGCGCAGAGACAAACCAGGCCCACGAAATCAATCGGGTAAAACCCGGATCCCCGCGGTGTGGGCAGCATCAACGAAAGCTCCGCGAGCTTTGTCGCCGTCTTGTTGTAGCGACATGGCATCCATGCAGGAACTCATTGCCTTGCTAAACTGAGCCGGGACGGCGATCTGGAACGTGCTCGCCTGGAACCGGGCGGCCACCGTCATGCCGGGCGACTATGGCTCGCTGCCGCCGCACCAGCGCAATGTGCTGCGCGTAGTCTTCCTCGATCCGCGTTCCCGTGCCTTGCAGTATGACTGGGAGAGCGTGGCACGCCACATCGTGGGTGCATTCCGTGTTGAGGCCGCGCGTGCCGGGGCCGCGGCGGAGGTCGAGCCTCTCGTCGATGAGCTCTGCCGACTCAGTCCCGAGTTCAGGGCTATGTGGCGTAACAACGATGTTCGCGAGATTCATGGCGAGGCCATCAAGCGCATCCGCCATCCGGTTCTCGGCCCGCTCGCCTTTGAATATTCGACCTTCTCGGTCGACGGCCGGACGGATCTCAGCCTGTGTGTCTACAATCCGGCGACTCCAGCGGATACGGAGAAGATCACATCGCTGATCGGCTCGGCGTTGAGCCGTGAGTGACGGCGCGGCGTCCGAGCGCGACATTGCCGTCACGAGGCGTCGCGGCCCATGCCCGGGACGTCGTAGTTGATGACCATCTAATAGGTGCCGTACAACAGACCATCACACCTGCTCTGCGCGCCGCCCCCGAGGTGATGAATCTGATCCTGCTTGCCGGCCCGCTTGATCGAAGCACCGGTTCCGATGCCCTGTCCATCCCGGACGTCGATGATGCCACAGAGATCGGGGTTCTGCTGGAGCGCAGTTTCCGTAATGGCTCCAGCCTTCGAAGCGTCCCAGTCGGCAGCCTGGAGGAATTCAAGCGCATCGCTGCAGACAGCATCAGGCTGGCACGCGAAAAAGACACGGGCACGATCCGCTACGACATCTTTTCGATGACAAAGAGACCGAAACAGTCGTGTACGAAGAGTTCGTGAATCCCGCCGCGCGACTGGAGCATCTGGCAAACCTCGGCGAAAATGTCGCCGGCATGCTGGCGATCGTCGACATGCAAGCGGAGGTCTGGTCTCATTGCGATCCGCAACTGCGTGCTTCGACCGAAGGGTACGGCGTCAGGTTCTACAAGCCATTCTTGCGGTTCCGAGCGTAAGCCGCACGGTCAACGCAGCGATGGGCGCGAGCGCGCCTCATCGGCGCGAAGCCGTGCGGTGCTGGCTCGCCGGGGCGAAGCCTGATCTTGGTTGGCTGCAGGTGATTTAGGCCTTCGACTTCAGGCGCGAATCGTAAAGCCACCTGCGGACCTTCATGGCTGAAATTTTACCAGCGTCTGGGTGCAGCGGGTTGACGAGCACATTCAACTCGTCGGGTACAATGACCGAAGGAACGAACAAACAGGCAGACCGACGTTCAGCCAGCCAGGTCGAGCCATAGGCCAAGCTGGCGCGCCCCGCTGGTAGCGCATCCCATCCTACCGGCGCCGTTTTGGCATCCAGCCGCTCGCTTGCCTCCCATAGGGCTTGAGGGATGTCGATTCTGACGAGGTAGCGGTTTAAAGGTAAGCTAGATGCAGCAAAATGCACGAGCGTCTCCATCGCCGCGAGGGAGATGTTTTCCGCGCAGTAAAGCAAAGCGAAGCCCGGCGCATTCCATCGCCCTCCGGTAACTTTCGCACCCGTTCCTGTGAGGTCATCCGCTTCGTAATCTGGAGTGTCCGCCGCGATCCGCCACGCTGCGGGCATCAGGAGTAGGCCCCGCTTTGCATCCGGGCGAGTAATTGCGACACCATTGCCTGCCCTTCGAGCGTATCAATGAAATCGAGTGGACGGGCACCGCCAAGAGCCGGCACGGATTGCTGTAGCCAGCCGGCCAGCCAGCTTGCAGCGTCAAATCCTTTTGTATCGCCAGACTGCTTTACCATTTCGGTAACTTGGCCCACGAGCTTGGAAACGCCCAACACACGCTCGCTATCCTCCGGGGATAGGTTTTCCTGCCTACTCACCTTTCGATTCAACGTGGCGATTGACATCCTGAGGCTTTCTAGAAGCACACTCTGAGGTATGCCAAGCCGCTCCTGCAGATGCTTCACATCTCGTGCGCTAATCCCTTCTCGAATCATCTCAATCCGCTGCCAAGCCGGTGCTCGAAAGATTTCCTCGAAGTCGGAAACAGAAACAGTCTTCTTCCGCTTACCGCGACGCGCGGGTTCCGATGGCTCGCCGAAAATCGCCCGCAGAAGCTTTTCCTCCGGGGTCATCTGATCGAGATCAGACTTGACTTCGCGCTTCGATGTAACTCTTGCTGTTGCAGGTTCCATATGAATATCACGACATCGCTTGCCGTGCTCCTTTGAGCATTAATATAACTCAAATGATTAGATATTCAAGGACCGTTGCCGCCGCCTGACTGTTCGGTCTGGCAACTGGCTGGGTTGAAGGGACTGGAACCACCGACCCGTGAAAGTGAATTTCTTCAAACAGTTACGGGAGGGGTCGACGACATTAGGGAATTAGCAGGAGCTTACCCGTCGTGCGGCGCGATTCCAAATCGGCGTGAGCCAGAGCCGCGTCCGACAGCGCGTAACGGCTTCCGACCTCGATCTTGAGCTCGCCACTTCGGATCCATTCAAACAAAATCGCGGTTTGCTCCAGCAACGCATCACGATCAGGAATATGGTCGGCAAAGGTTGGGAAGCCGATCTTTATGCTACGCGGCAATGTGGCGACGTTGATCGGTGGAGGAGCACCGAGTACTGGGCCGTAGTAGGCGAGAACGCCGTGTCTTGCCAGAGATCCCATTGAATCCTGAAACGTTGATGCACCGGAACCATCGAAGACGACATCGGCTCCTCTCCCGTCAGTCAGATCCAAAACCTGCTGCGCGAATTTCCCCTCCCTATCGACGATCATGTGGTCAGCGCCCGCTGCGCGGGCGGCACCGATCTTTTCCTCGCTTGAGACGCGGCCGATCACGGTTCCTCCCCTAAGCTTGACGATCTGACTGACAAGGGAACCGACGCCGCCCGCTGCCGCATGCACAAGCGCCACGTCGCCCGGCTTTGTCTCGTAGAACCGTGTTGCGAAGTGGCTTGCCGTGATCCCTTGCATCATCAGGGCAGCCGCCGTCTCATCCGTAATGTCGTCAGGCAGAGGAACGAGGGATGCGGCCGGAAGTGCGATCTGCTTAGAATAGCTACCGGGGCCGTAAACCCAGGCAACTCTTTGCCCGGGTCGAAGATCAGTGACGCCAGAGCCGACTGCGGCGACGGTACCCGCCCCCTCTACCCCGGGAACAAGCGGAAGAGCCTTGTCCTTCCAGAGTAGTCCATTGCGAACCCCGATATCCATGAAATTGACGCCGGACGCAGAGACGTCGACCACCGCTTCGTTGGCGCGAGCAACCGGTGCTTCGATGTCTTCCAGGACGAGCGTTTCGGCAGCTCCGCGCTGTCTTAACACAATTGCCTTCATCACATTCATTCTCCTTCTAGGCAGCGGACCATCCGACGTAATTGAACGATCATTCCAGAATAAGCCAAAAAAATTACCGCAGACTTCGAACAGCCATCGCTGCAATTGACTGAAGTTTCTGACGTCCAGCCCCTGCCCTGGCCGCCATTTTGATCGCAACAAGGTTAGCGGCCAGGAACGCTGCCGCGCTTTCTGGATCCAACTCAGCGTCAATCTCGCCTGCCGCCTGGGCCTCCATGATGCGTGCTGTAAGCGCCTGTGTCAGAACCCGGTTCGACGCGTCGGTGATTTCCGTGACCTCCGGCTTCTCGCGGCCGAATTCGCAAATCGCGCCCACGCCCAAGCACGCCGGCCGGATCGATGCGCAGGCTTCATCGATAAGAACAGAAAAGTGGGCTGCGATACCATCAAGAGCATTGGGTGCTGCCCGGAGCTCCTTGACCTGTTTCGCAACACTTCTGTCGACGTATCGGCGCAACGCCATGAGATAGAGCTGCCATTTGTCGCCAAATGTATCATAGAGGCTCTGCCGACCGACGCCCATCCCTGCTGTCAGCGCCGCTGCAGAGGTTCCCTCATATCCATGTTGAGAGAAAATCTCGATCGCTACATCGAGGGCAACGTCGGGATCAAAAACTTTTGGTCTTGCCATACCGGAACGTTATGAATTCTTGAACGATCAGTCAAATAAAATCTGACGCTTCAGTTCCGTTGAGCGCCAGAGAAGGACGGCTTGATCACGGCGCAGCTTTTGGCTCGAAATATTCGACGACAAGGCCATCGGGATTGCGGACAGTCATGTTCCGGCCGAAGGGGATGGTCACCGGATCATGCAAGATCACCGCCCCATTATCCTTTAGCCAGGGAATGAACGCGTCGAGCGCGTCGACATAGAAAATCGCAGAGATATCGTTGACGGCTGCGAGATCCTCCTTGGCGCCGGCGAGGATCAGAACCTTGCCGATCTTGGCGCCCTTGATGCGCTTTTCGGTATTATCGAATTTCAGCTCGCAGGCGATTGCCTGGGCCGTCTCGTAGAATGCGATCGTGCTTTCAAACTTGTCCGTCTCCACGTAAAGACGGAATACCATATCAGCGACCTTCATCGCGTTCTCCTTTCCGATTTTGAGTAATTGATACTGTTCCCGGCCGAGATCAGCCAAGATCGTTTCGAACGACCACACATTCGAGGCTGTCGGCCGATCGGGCGACTTCCATTGCGTTAGGCAGGTCAGTCATCGGATAGACATTCGCCTTGATCGGGCTCATGTCGAGACGGCCGATCCTCAGAAGGTTGAGGAGCTTCAGGTGTGCGTCAGCCTCGTACATGAAGTGACCGATGATCTCCAGGTTGTTGCCCATCATCTGCATGTAGTTAACTGGTACCGGCACCGTCATGCTGCCCATGAGGATAAGCCGACCGTTTCGCCGGAGGCTCCCCAACGCCGAGAGGGTCGTGCTGGGATCGCTTGCCTGGCCAACCATATCAAAAGCGAGTTCTGCGCCACCGCCGGAAGCGGCCCGGAGAGCTTCGCCATCAGCTTTGACATCACCGCTCATCGCCACCGTTGCTACCCGTCCACCGGTTGCCTTCGCGATTGCATCGAGCTTCGATTTGTTGCGTCCAGCGCCGATGACCTTACCCGCGCCGATGGCAAGCGCAACAAGTGCGGCGGCGGTACCGTAAGCGCCGGTGATGCCGTTGATGATGACTGTCTCACCTGCAGCCAAGCGGCCGCGAATGAGCCCGCCGTAGGGAACCACGCAACGGCTGAAGATCGAGAATTCTTCTGCTGGAATGTGATCAAGGCCGTCTACAGGCGTCACGGCCGAGACAGGCCACAGCGCATATTCTGCTAGGGTGCCGTCAGGCCAGTCAGCCATCTGGGCTTCGCCAGCGCCGCCGAAGTTGGTCACACCGATCAGGATCTGCGTTTTGTCAGCCACATTCTCGCTGGTAACGAGGTGAGAGGAAAGCACAACCCGCTGGCCGGGCTTCAGGTGCCAGACGTCACGACCGACGGCCTCGATAGTGCCGAATCCATTTCCGCCGGGCGTGAATGCGCCGTGGGGCGGCCGGTAGGTGGGCAGCTTGCCCTCGACATATTCCTTCAGGTAGGACATCAACGAGGATGTCTCGATCTTGACGAGGACGCTGCCCGGCCGAACTTCCGGCATGGGGACTTCGCGAAGTTGAAACGGGGTCCCGAACCCGTCGATCTGCCAGGCTTTCATGATCATCTCCTTGATGTGTTCGTATTGTTGAGAAATTAGACAGGCTCGTCGCCCGGTCCCCAGCTCGGGCCGGCAAACGGATGGCCTTGCGGGACGCGCGAATTTGCACGGTAGGTCTGTATCCATCCCGGATAGGACGGCGTCAGTCGGCTGGCCGCGTCGAGCCGTTGCAGATCGTCGGTGTCGAGAGAGACGCCAGTCGCTCCGAGATTGTCTTCGAGCTGGTCAAGGCGCTTGACGCCGACGATGACGCTTGTCACGGCTTTACGGGACAAGAGCCAAGCCAGCGCGATCTGCGCCGGCGTCGCGGCATGCTTGGGACCAAGGTCGCGAAGAACATCGACGATTTCAAACGCCCGCTTGGTGTCTACAGGTGGGAACTGAAGCTTGGCGCGGCGCGAGTCCTTGTCCTCAGTGCCGCTTCGGTCGAATTTACCCGAGAGCAACCCGCCTGCCAGCGGGCTCCAGCATAGCAATCCAAGCCCCTGATCAGTCAACGCAGGAACGAGTTCACGCTCGATGTCGCGTCCAGCCAGAGAATAGTAGGACTGCACGGAGACGAAACGGGCAGATCGATTGAGATCTGAGATGCCCAAGCCCTTCATGACCTGCCAAGCCATGTAATTCGAGCAACCGATGTAGCGAACCTTTCCCTGCCGGACGGCATCGTCAAGAGCGCCAAGTGTCTCTTCCAAAGGTGTGAAGCGGTCAAAGTTGTGGAGCTGGTAGAGGTCGATGTAATCGGTCTTCAGCCGGCGCAGGCTTGCTTCGAGCCCGGCCATGATATGGATCCGGGACTGGCCGACATCGTTCGGTCCGGGTCCGACGCGGCTGCTGACCTTGGTGGCCAGAACCAGATTTGCGCGACGACCGGTCAGCGCGTCTCCAAGCACGGTTTCCGAACCGCCGCCCGTGTAGACATCCGCCGTGTCAATGAAATTGATGCCGGCATCGATCGCCCTGCCGACAATCCGGTCGGCCTCCTCCAACGAGAGATTGCCGATGGGATTGGCCGTCCCGCCGAACGTCATTGTTCCAAGGCAAAGCCGGGAAACGAACGTGCCTGTCGTGCCGAGTTGACTGTATTGCATCTGTCTCTCCTGCGGTTGAAGTGACAGATAACACCATCAAGAAACTTGCGCGATGGACGCTACGTCTTCTACAGTCCGCAATGAGTATCCAATCGTCCAAAGGTGTAAAATGGATCCCCTGTCCGATATTTTGACGATGTTCACGGTCCAGCGCGTTGCCACGATCCGGTTCGAGTCCTCCGGCCCCTACGCTCTCAGGTTCGCGGGATACGACCACATCAAGTTCGGGGCTGTACTCTCCGGCAGTCTCCGACTCTGGGTCAAGGGGAACCCGATACCGATCGAGCTTGGTCCTGGGGACTGCTATCTGCTGACGGACGGCCTGCCCTACAGGACCTCGAACTCGGAGAACGTCCAGGATATCGACGGGAACATCTATTTTGCTGGCGCGCGAGGCGAGGATGGAACGATCCGGTTGGGCGACGGTCCGATCGACAAGGTGGTGATTGGCGGACGGTTCGTTTTCGACGAAGAAGGGGCGGCCTGGCTGAGGAGCGCCCTACCTCCGATCATTCATATCAAAGCCTCATCGCCGGGGGCCGGCCCGCTACGGAGAACGCTGGAGCTTCTTGGCCTTGAAGCGGGTGGAGGCGCACCCGGCGAGAATGTGATCGTTGATCGACTTGCCGATATCCTTCTCGTTCAAGCCTTGCGGGCCTATCTCGCCGAAAATGGCCCGGGCCAGGCAAGCTGGCTCGCTGGTCTCGCTGATCCAAAGCTCGCGCGCGCCATGCGAAGCTTCCACAACAATGTGGCCGCGGATTGGTCGGTCGCATCAATGGCATCGGCTGCCGGCATGTCACGCTCGTCATTTGCACAGAAGTTCAAGTCCGTCGTGGGTGTCGCACCTCTCGACTATGTGACGCGGTGGCGGATGCAGCGCGTGCGCCGAGCCTTGATCGAGACGGATCTCGCTTTCGCGACGATCGCAGAAGACAATGGATACCGATCGCGGACGTCCTGCAGCCAGACGTTCAAGCGCATGTTCGGACATCCTCCGCAAGATCTGAGGGCCTATACCGATCCGCATTTCGGCGAGCGATATGAAGACGGATCCATTCAGGCGGCTTGATCAGCCGAAGCGAACCTGCATTTTCCCGCTCGAGCCTGGAGATGGTTTTTGATGGCACTCAAGGCCGCCGGCACGTTGTGGTGTAACCATCGCTTGAATCACTGTCCGGGATTTCGCCACAGGACTGTAGCCTTTGCACTCGAAGAGGTGATTGATGCATTGCCATTGATCGCTACGACATCCACCTCAGCCTGCTTCTTGTTCGCATCATCCTTGAGGATGCGGTTCATCTTGATGTCCCAGGAAATAGTTTTACGGACTATGTCGGGTGCGAGGTATTCGACAACGTCCCGCGAAGTTGCGTGGACGCCCCTTCGATCTTACCAAGCCTGCTGAAAAGTTCGTCGAACATCGCCGGGCCGATGGCAGATGTTGCAGCTTGGCTCAGAACGCTGGTCGGTTCCTTAAGCCCTCCTCCCACGGCAGGCTTTGTTCGCTTTGCCTTTGGTCCTTGACCGGAGGCGGAGCAAATCCAGACTTGTACCCAGTCCGAGTTTCCTTCGATTGGATCCGAGCCATAAAACGGTTCTGAAGGTATCAGTGAACTAATCAGCGAATGGCATTGTGGCTTCGCTTGCCCAAGGACCGTCGAGATATCTCCATAGATCGAGACCCACAATCGTGATGTCGTAGGGATGGAAATTGCCGGCGAGTTCGCGATGAAGCTTGTTCGCTTCGGCGACGGAGACCTTGTTCTGGATCGTGATGTGCGGCCGCCACGTCTGCATGTCCTGTGACCCCAACCAGTGGACGAAATCGCTGCGTAGGGCATCGCGGATCGAGTTCAGCTCAGTGCTTTCAATTGTGAATGCCACGCCGGCTCCGAGATGACGGACGCCGCTAGCGCGGGCCGAAATCGTGCGCGTCTCCTTCGCAACAAATTGAAGGCTTGCGACGATCCTTCCAACATATTCGCCCGGCAGCCGGTGAAACATCGTCAGATGAGCCCGCAGGAAATTCCGGTCTTGGGGAAAATGTTTCTGACGTAGCAGATCGAAAGGGATGAGATCATGCTCCGCAATTTGGGCTGTCACGATCATCGGATGGCGTGTCTTCAAGTTGGCGGTCCGGGCTCATCATGTAATGTCAAATCAGTCACAAAAGCGTCTGCTGGGCGGGAACCGACACCGTGGGTGCTTTCTCTCCTCGCCGCAGAAGCTCCGTCTCGGCGCTGAAGCGAATGTCGCCGTCGCGGTCCCTTGTGAAGGCGGTGAGTGTCTCCATAGATAGGCGATCCCAGCTTTTGCCGCGATCAGGACCCGCCGGAACCCGCGGTAACAAGCCCGGCTCAGAACTCCAAAACAGGAGCTCATCCAATGAAGCGGCATTTAGCTCGTCACGCAGATGATGGGCCGTGACATAGGCGTCGGGCATGGCCCGATGGGCGGGCAGGCCGATCTCATGGATCAACCCTTCGGGCCTGCGCTGATAACGCAGCATCTGGTTGGAAAACCTCGGAAGCTCCGGCCAGATACGCAAAGCACATTTCCACGTGCAGATCCAGGGCGTAACGCCGGCCAGTCTTGGCGTGCAATAACGCTGCTCGAAGGCGGCACGGTGCGCGGCTAGCGCGGCGATCGGGTGCGGTGGCCGCAAGATGCTGGGCGCGATCTCCTTCCAGAACGGTGCGCTCGCGACTTCGTCATCCTGAATATGATGGATCGCCATGGTGTCGGCCGAAATCGGCCGGCCCGGATTCACGAGCGCCGAGCCACGCTCCCCCGAAACTTCCCACCGCCCATCTTCGTCCTGAACGACGTCCTGCCACCCGATCTCGCAGACATCGCTCGGCCCGTTGCCGGCAGTTTCAAGGTCGATAACGCGAATACAGGATAGGAACATTTCGGCTTTCAATGCTTGATTTGCTCCAGTTTCTTCTGCTCGGAAACGGAGGCCGAGTTGCGATTGTTCCTCGTTTTTGGATTCTTTGTCATTGATCAGCGACGACAATGTTACGCCAAGGAGCCGGACCGGCCGCTTGAACGGATAGGCACCGGCCAGGAGAGCAGGGGGATCCAACAAATCTGAATGTATGGGCAGCGGCGTCCCGTTCGCGAGCGGTGACGTCGATCAATGCACCGCCGCGATGGCAGCAATTCCCGCCTCTTCTGCGGCACGTAACAACGCGCGCCGTAGTTCAAAGGCGTCCATCTTCCCGAGGATAACTTCCCAGCAAGTTCGGACCGCTACGCAGTACTCGTCACCGTCGTCACCAGGCCAATCTTTGATCAGTACGGCGGCCGCCTCATGCGCGGTACTGATCAGCCTCTTCTTGTTTTCGAACACGAGAACAATCGGCTCGAACTCTCTCCAAGGATTAAGCTTCACAGCACCAGACCGTAAGGGGACAATCAAGGCGGGTAATATGCAACCTCAATCAAATTTGACAATAGTCTCGGTATATCCTTTGAATCGCTGAGCCCCGCCGGTGACACTTCTCTCATGCTGTACCTCCCGCCAGTACATGCGCCTCTCGTTCCAGCCGAACTTATTAGCAGGAACTGCCGGCGGGGCGCTTAAGCACGGCCCTCAAGGGATTGTTTCATCAAAAGCGTGTAGTCAGGCAGTGACAATTTCTTCCGCTGTTGCGCAATTGCGGCATCGGCGACCGGCGGGTAGTCGAGATGACCCCCTTCGGCATATTGCGTCTTAGGCACTTCGGGCCGTTCTTGCGTTTGGCGGCTCGGCAGCTGATGTTCAACCATCGTAGCACCTCGTTATTGGCTCGCAGCTCAACTTCGGGCGACCAAATTCGTTCCTTGTCCGATCGCCCGTTTACAGCTGCTAACGTGTCCTCTTCTCGGCTGGTAGGCCCTAACGGCACAGCTCGTGATCTCAATCAACGCACGCCCTGGAACAAGCGCGCCTCAAACGTGTTTTGACCGATAACAACTGGAGCAACCCACAGCGCGGAAGCGGTGACAAGTTCGCAAGTTGATCTGGTCGTTTCAGTTCTGACCTGCTCCACGCCCCGAGCGAATTCCACTATCGGTTGGTCCCGGTGCAGGGTTCGCCGCTCCTCAGACACCTCGCCCTTTCTCGTAATTTGTGTTTTGCCGACCTCTCAACACCGTCGCTGCCAGTTTGCGGATATTTTTCGAGTCGTCGCCGCGACCGACTCTGTCATACAGATCCGGGATCCGATACCCGATCGATATTGGGCGAGACTGAGGCTTGCCCTAATCATGCTCGCTCGCCTATCGGTGACACCAGTACTTCCGGTCTGGTGGTTCGTACAGGAGCCGCAGGTCAGTTGACCAACTGAGACCCACATATTTCCTCTTCCGAACGATAAAAATTCCTCCGACTGGGGGAGACCGCGCCGGAGGAACAAGGCGACGTAGCGATCGGGGGGCGATCTCGCCTTGTGGGAGGTCAAGGCCGGCGAGTCGGTCAACGAACCTCAAAACGTCTCCTTTGGTTCCAGCTCCACTTGAAAAAGAAATTCTGGGAAGCCAAAGCGGTCGGCTCTTGCGACGTCGCTGACGCGCCCCGTCAGAGCAGGAATGCTAAACGTCGAGCAGAGTGGATAACGGCGTCAACTCGCGCAGCGGTCGGAGCGTGTCGAGTAGCCGAAGAAAGCGGGTTTCGATGGTTGGGTAGAAGCTGAACTCAAAACGTTACGTCCTCTGCCGAGGCGTCGGCGTTTGGGGACAGAGTCTTCTCACTTCTCCTCAATGCGGCGCCGTCACCGACACGGATCGCTGACTTTCGATCGATCATCATGCCAGCACCGGTTTTCTCAACAAAATGGCGCTTGAAACGGGTTGTCTGCGCTGCCGGGTCGACCGGATCATGCAACACCCCCGATCCGGCGGGATCGAGGGCGTCGTGCAGGAGACGCGACATCTCTCGTGACACATCGAGAGGAGACATGGCCGCCGCGTCCTTTAAGCAAACTTCGGTCTGATCTAAATGTTCCTGCGGCCTGCAAGAAGGTGGCTCGCCCTCGGCGGGCATTCGCCAAGGGCTCCATAGCCACGTTTTATTTCCAGGATTTCGGTCTCCTCATCGCTTCGCCCGGTTGCCAGATCGGCGCCTGACGGCAAGGCAGCGCGGAGCAGCGGAACGCGGGAGGGCTGTGCCGCCGGCTCAGGTCGAATTGATCACTTCTCTGGTGGAGAAACAGCTACACACCAATCAACTGAGATCGGTATTTTGTTCAAGGCTGTTCCCGCACGCCGGGCGTCGCCTCCCGTTGATCGGCATCCTCAAGATCGCTTTTTACGATGAAGCTATCGGCATGCTCGCGCGCGGATTCTCGAAGCGCATCGAGCTTGGGGACATCATTCCCCTCCAGTTCATCCTGCTCGTACAGGCAACGAGACGCTCGCTGATAAGAGAGAACGAGAGCGCGGAGCTATTGGCGCAAAACGGATTTAAAGTTGAACAAAACCCAGTCATCGCCGGTCCTAAAGAACCAGATTACCGAATTAACGGAGAGATATTTGACAACTATGCGCCCTCTACCAGCAATGCTCGGAATATAGCATCTGAAATTGCGAGAAAAATAACGAACGGCCAAACGGAAAGGGTTGTCGTCAATCTGGCTGACAGTTCTGTATCACCCGCTGCACTGGAAGCTCAACTAACTGCCTACGCGATCCCAGGGCTTAAACAGGCTATCATCATTGACCGTTCAGGTGGCTTTAAGATTATAAAATTCGGGGAGTAGCGTGATATGGCAATCGATCTTTTTTGTTATGTGGCCGAGCCGTGTGAAGTTGCGAAGCACGCTGTTACTCAGCTTTTGCTACGGCACCCCGGACTGTTTGAATCCCGGTTCTTGATTTCTAAGGTCGATGCCACGAACGAAATTGAGAATGAAATTGCCGGCGAGTATGGCTTTGCCGCCCGCAGCATCTTTTTGGTCAGCCTCAATGACAAGAGTTATGCAGATATTTTACCCGCGGTGGAGGACGTGGTGAAGTATGCATTCGGTCCGGGCAAAGTACTCATATTGTTCAATAATGAAATCTTGCGCTAGAGATAATAAACGCGACGCGTGCCGCCTCGTTTATAGATTAGATAGGCAAAGCTCCGAAACAGGCGTGCCCGCTTCGTGCTCTTTGAGAATGCCGATAATCTGTTCGTCCGTGAAACTGACGTGCCCCCGTTAAATTAGGCCATTCGGACCTGGAATTTTCCACTTATGATCCCTGTTGGGAAGAAGAGGRGAATTCGATGAAGGCCTCGAAGTTTTCGGAAGCGCAGATCGCATTCGTTTTGAAGCAGGCGGAGGATGGGACGCCGATCGGTGAGGTCTGCCGCAAGGCAGGGATTTCCGATGCGACCTTCTACAACTGGCGCAAAAAATACGCGGGGCTRATGCCTTCGGAGATGAAGCGATTGCGACAGCTCGAAGAGGAGAACGCCAAGCTGAAGCGGATCGTAGCCGACCTGTCGTTGGACAAGGCCATGCTGCAGGATGTGCTCTCAAAAAAGCTTTGAGGCCTGCCCGCAAGCGGAAGCTTGTCGACACAGTCAAGGCCGACTGGAAGGTCTCGATACGGCGCTCATGCTCGGTGCTGAAGATCGACCGGTCGCTTTATGTCTACAAGTCCAGGCGCGGTGAACAGGCCGAACTGAAGCTGAAGAGGCATGGATGCCAGAGCTGACAAAGAAGACTATATCCTCTGCGCGGCGGAGTCGGTTTTCGTGCGTTACGGTTTCGCTCGTACGACCATGGGCGATATCGCCAAGGCGGCCGGGATGTCTCGCCCGGCTCTTTATCTCCAGTTTAAGGACAAGGAAGCGATCTTCAGCCGCGTCATCGAAAACATGGACGCGCAGGCGCTGACAAAGATCAGGACGGCTATCGCGAAGATCGGGCCGCTCAACGAGAAGCTGCTTCACGCCTGCACGAGCTGGG
>NZ_JBFTPD010000017.1:0-145387 GCF_056398305.1 Rhizobium sp. 01T444 | reverse complement strand
GACGTGACCGGCATCGTGACGCTTCCGGAAGGCACGGAAATGGTTATGCCTGGCGACAACGTGACCGTTGACGTCGAGCTGATCGTTCCGATCGCGATGGAAGAAAAGCTTCGCTTCGCTATCCGCGAAGGCGGCCGCACCGTCGGTGCAGGCATCGTTGCTTCGATCATCGAGTAATTCATTCGGCTGCTCCGGTGGGGCAGCCGATTCGATGACATTATTATGATGCAGGCGGCGCAAGCCGCTTGCTTATTACACAGAAATGTTGCAAATGGCGCGCGAGCGCGATTTGCGTAACGCTTTGGATGACGAAGCGGCGACTAAACAAACAATAAGGTGGGTCAAAAGGCCCTGAAGAGTGGATAGGGGTGCCGTAACAGGCGTCTCTCTCGATCTTTGAAACCGGTGGTCCGCCTTAGGAAGAAAGAACAACCCGTGTCTTGCCTAAAGACATGTGGAAAAACAAACACAAGGATAACGTCGAATGAACGGCCAAAATATCCGCATTCGCCTGAAGGCGTTCGATCACCGGATTCTCGATGCTTCCACGCGCGAGATCGTGTCGACGGCGAAGCGCACCGGTGCTAGCGTCCGGGGCCCCGTTCCGCTTCCGACCCGCATCGAGAAGTTTACGGTCAACCGGTCCCCGCACATCGACAAGAAGAGTCGCGAACAGTTCGAGATGCGCACGCATAAGCGCCTGCTCGACATCGTAGATCCGACCCCGCAGACGGTAGACGCGCTGATGAAGCTCGATCTCGCCGCAGGTGTCGATGTTGAGATCAAGCTCTGAGCTTGCTCGAGCTGAGTTGGAAGGATTGAACCGATGCGTTCAGGTGTAATTGCACAGAAGGTGGGAATGACCCGCGTCTACAACGACGCCGGCGAGCATGTCCCGGTAACGGTACTGCGTTTGGAAGGCTGCCAGGTTGTGGCCCAGCGCACCGTAGAAAAGAATGGCTATACCGCGCTTCAGCTCGGTGCTGGCCAGGCCAAGGTCAAGAACACGTCCAAGGCCATGCGCGGCAACTTTGCCGTCGCTAACGTTGAGCCCAAGGCCAAGCTTCAGGAATTCCGCGTTTCGGAAGACCATCTGCTTGATGTTGGTACCGAGCTCAAGGCTGGTCACTTTGCCGCTGGTCAGCTCGTCGATGTCACCGGCACGACGATTGGTAAGGGCTTTGCCGGCGCTATGAAGCGCCACGGTTTCGGCGGTCTCCGCGCCACGCACGGTGTGTCCGTTTCGCACCGCTCGCATGGTTCGACGGGTTCGCGCCAGGATCCGGGCAAGGTTTTCAAGAACAAGAAGATGGCTGGTCACATGGGCCAGACGCGCGTGACGACGCAGAACCTTGAAGTGGTTTCGACCGATGAAGATCGCGGTCTGATCCTGATTAAGGGTGCAGTACCCGGTTCCAAGGGTGCCTGGATMATCGTGCGCGACGCCGTCAAGTCGGCAGCGAAGTAAGGGAGCCAGACCAATGGAATTGAACGTCAAGACCCTCGAGGGAAAAGACGCTGGGAAGGTTTCCCTTTCGGAAGCGATTTTCGGCCTTGAGCCCCGCGAAGATATTCTCGCCCGCGTTATCCGCTGGCAGCTTGCCAAGAAGCAGCAGGGCACGCACCAGGCAAAGGGCCGCGCAGACGTCTGGCGCACCGGCGCCAAGATGTACAAGCAGAAGGGTACGGGCCGCGCTCGTCACCATTCGGCTCGTGCTCCGCAGTTCCGCGGCGGTGGTAAGGCTCACGGCCCGGTTGCTCGCAGCCACGAACACGACCTTCCCAAGAAGGTTCGTGCACTTGGCCTGCGTCATGCGCTGTCTGCCAAGATCAAGGCAGACGAGCTGATCATCATCGATGATCTGGTCGCCAACGAAGCAAAGACGAAGGCTCTGGCCGGCGTATTCGCAACGCTGGGCCTCACCAACGCCCTCTTCATCGGCGGCGCCGAGCTCGACGGTAACTTCAAGCTCGCTGCACAGAACATCCCGAACATCGATGTTCTGCCGATCCAGGGCATCAACGTTTACGACATCGTCCGCCGCGGCAAGCTCGTGCTTTCCAAGGCTGCCGTTGAAGCGCTAGAGGAGCGATTCAAGTGACCGATCTCCGCCACTACGATGTGATCGTTTCTCCTGCGATCACCGAAAAGTCCACGCTGGTATCGGAAAACAACCAGGTTGTTTTCAATGTCGCCAAGAAGGCGACGAAGCCGGAAATCAAGGCTGCAGTCGAGGCGCTCTTCGGCGTCAAGGTAACCGCCGTCAACACTCTGCTGCGCAAGGGCAAGACCCGGCGTTTCCGCGGTTTTGTCGGCAAGCAGCAGGACGTGAAGAAGGCTGTCGTGACGTTGGCCGAAGGCCAGACGATCGACGTCTCCACCGGTCTCTGAGGATAGAAAAATGGCATTGAAAACATTCAATCCGACGACCCCGAGCCAGCGCCAGCTGGTCATCGTCGACCGTTCGGGCCTCTACAAGGGCAAGCCGGTCAAGTCGCTGACGGAAGGTCTGACCAAGAGCGGCGGTCGTAACAACCTCGGCCGCATCACGGCCCGCTTCATCGGCGGCGGTCACAAGCGTACCTATCGCATCATCGACTTCAAGCGTCGCAAGTTCGACGTCGAAGGCACCGTTGAGCGTATCGAATACGACCCGAACCGCACGGCTTACATCGCGCTCGTCCGCTACTCCGACGGCGAACAGGCCTACATCCTCGCTCCGCAGCGTCTTGCTGCCGGCGACAAGGTCATCGCTTCCGACAAGGCTGTCGACGTCAAGCCCGGCAACACGATGCCGCTGCAGTACATCCCGGTCGGCTCCATCATCCACAACGTGGAAATGAAGCCGGGCAAGGGCGGTCAGATTGCCCGCTCTGCCGGTTCCTACGCGCAGCTCGTCGGCCGTGACCAGGGAATGGCGATCCTTCGCCTGAACTCGGGCGAACAGCGCCTCGTGCACGGCACCTGCCTTGCTTCGATCGGTGCGGTGTCCAACCCTGACCATGCCAACATCAACGACGGCAAGGCCGGTCGTACTGTTTGGCGCGGCAAGCGTCCGCATAACCGCGGCGTCGTCATGAACCCGGTCGACCATCCGCACGGCGGTGGTGAAGGCCGCACCTCTGGTGGTCGTCACCCGGTTTCTCCGTGGGGCAAGCCGACCAAGGGCAAGCGCACCCGGTCGAACAAGTCGACCGACAAGATGATCATGCGCTCGCGTCATCAGCGTAAGAAGTAAGAGAGGAAGTCCTCAATGGCTCGTTCAGTATGGAAAGGTCCGTTTGTTGACGGCTATCTTCTCAAGAAGGCTGAGAAGGTTCGTGAAGGCGGACGTGCAGAAGTAATCAAGATCTGGAGCCGTCGCTCCACGATCCTGCCGCAGTTCGTTGGTCTCACCTTCGGCGTCTACAACGGCAGCAAGCATGTTCCGGTCAGTGTCAATGAAGACATGGTCGGTCACAAATTCGGTGAATTCTCTCCGACCCGTACCTATTACGGTCACGGCGCGGACAAGAAGGCAAAGAGGAAGTAACGATGGGTAAGGCTAAAGCCGAACGCCGGCTGAAGGACAACGAGGCGCAAGCAGTCGCCCGTACGCTCCGCGTCAGCCCACAGAAGCTCAACCTGGTTGCTGCGGCCATCCGCGGCAAGAAGGTCGAGCGTGCACTCGCTGAGCTGGAATTCTCCCGCAAGCGCATCGCAGGCGCCGTCAAGAAGACGCTCGAATCTGCGATCGCCAACGCCGAGAACAACCATGACCTCGACGTCGACGCTCTCGTCGTCGCCGAGGCCTATGTCGGCAAGTCGATTGTCATGAAGCGCTTCCACGCTCGTGGCCGCGGCCGCGCATCGCGCATCGAACGTCCGTTCGCTCACCTGACGATCGTCGTTCGTGAAGTGCAGGCACAAGAGGAGGCCGCATAATGGGTCAGAAAATCAATCCGATTGGTTTCCGTCTTGGCATCAACCGTACTTGGGATAGCCGCTGGTTTGCGGACAATGCCGAATACGGTCAGCTCCTGCACGAAGACCTGAAGATGCGTAAGTTCGTCATGAGCGAACTGAAACAGGCCGGTATCTCCAAGGTGGTCATCGAGCGTCCGCACAAGAAGTGCCGCGTCACGATCCACTCGGCCCGTCCGGGTCTGATCATCGGCCGCAAGGGCGCCGACATCGACAAGCTCCGCAAGAAGCTGTCGGAAATGACGAACTCCGAAACGCACCTCAACATCGTTGAAGTGCGCAAGCCGGAAATCGACGCAACGCTCGTTGCTCAGTCGATCGCCCAGCAGCTCGAGCGCCGCGTGGCTTTCCGCCGCGCCATGAAGCGCGCCGTTCAGTCCGCGATGCGTCTTGGCGCCGAAGGCATCAAGATCACCTGCGCAGGCCGTCTCGGCGGTGCAGAAATCGCTCGTACGGAATGGTACCGCGAAGGCCGCGTTCCGCTGCACACCCTGCGCGCTGACATCGACTACGGTACGGCTGAAGCCGAAACCGCATTCGGTATCTGCGGCATCAAGGTCTGGATCTTCAAGGGCGAAATCCTTGAGCACGATCCGATGGCTTCCGAACGCCGCGCGCTGGAAGGCGACGCACAGGGCCCGGCAAGCCGCGAACGCGACCGTGGCGATCGTCGCCGCGAACGCGACAACGCGTAATTAGCGCTGGCGAAAGATAAGCTCGGAGAAGTAAGAAAATGTTGCAGCCAAAGCGTACTAAGTACCGCAAGCAGTTCAAGGGCCGCATCAAGGGCGTTGCCAAGGGCGGTTCCGACCTTGCCTTCGGCGAATTCGGCCTGAAGGCTCAGGAGCCGAACCGCGTTAACGCTCGTGAGATCGAGGCGGCTCGCCGCGCGATCACGCGTTACATGAAGCGCGCCGGCCGTGTTTGGATCCGCGTGTTCCCGGACGTTCCGGTAACCGCAAAGCCTACCGAAGTCCGTATGGGTAAGGGTAAGGGTTCCGTGGAATACTGGGCATGCAAGGTCAAGCCTGGTCGTATGATGTTCGAGATCGACGGTGTCTCCGAGGAAATCGCGCGTGAAGCGCTTCGCCTCGGCTCGGCCAAGCTCTCGGTCAAGACGCGCTTTGTACAGCGCATCGCAGAGTAAGGAGAAGGCACGATGAAAGCCGAAGAAGTACGCGGCCTCACGGCCGACCAGCTCAAGGACAAGCTTGCCGACCTGAAGAAGGAGCAGTTCAACCTGCGCTTCCAGAAGGCGACCGGTCAGCTCGAAAAGTCCTCGCGCATCGATGAAGTTCGCAAGGACATCGCCCGCGTGAAAACCATTGCTCGCCAGAAGGCGGCGGAAGCAAAGGCGTAAAGGAAGAAAAACATGCCGAAGCGCATTCTGCAGGGCGTCGTCGTTGGCGACAAGAACGAGAAGACTGTCGTAGTTCGCGTTGAGCGCCGTTTCGCTCACCCGCTGCTCCAGAAGACCGTTCGTCGTTCCAAGAAGTACAAGGCCCACGACGAAAACAACCAGTACAAGATCGGCGATATCGTCTCCATCGAGGAGTGCGCGCCGATCTCCAAGGACAAGCGCTGGACGGTTATTGCCGCCCAGGCCAAGTAAGAATTTTGCGCGAGGCCTTGCGTCTCGCGGAAATTTCTATATGAAGCAGCGTCGGAACGCTCGAATGCCGGGCGTTCTTTTGCTTTAAGCGCACGGAAGGTCCCATCTGGGAAACCACCCTGGCAACGATCTATCCCGCGCTATTCAAGCTATTGCCGTGTTTTCGCTGTCCTTGTGACGAGCGGCCGGCAGACATTTTTCATAAGCCGGAAGAGGGGGCTTTGCCCAACCATTCCGGTAGGAACAAGAAGGCGACCTGATATGATTCAGATGCAAACAAACCTCGACGTCGCGGATAATTCCGGCGCACGTCGTGTCATGTGCATCAAGGTGCTGGGCGGCTCGAAGCGCAAGTATGCCTCGATCGGCGACGTCATCGTCGTTTCGATCAAGGAAGCTATTCCGCGCGGCCGTGTGAAGAAGGGTGACGTGATGAAGGCGGTTGTCGTTCGCACCGCCAAGGACATCCGTCGTCCGGATGGCTCTGTCATCCGCTTCGACACCAACGCAGCAGTCCTCATCGACAACAAAAAAGAGCCGATCGGCACCCGTATCTTCGGACCGGTTCCGCGCGAATTGCGTGCGAAGAACCACATGAAGATCATCTCGCTGGCTCCCGAAGTACTGTAAGGAGCGGGAACGATGCAGAAGATTCGTAAGGGCGACAAGGTCGTCATGCTCGCAGGCAAGGACAAGGGCCGCACTGGCGAAGTCATCCAGGTCCTGCCGAAGGAAGATCGCGCCGTGGTTCGCGGCGTTAACGTCGTAAAGCGCCACCAGCGTCAGACGCAGACCCAGGAAGCCGGGATCATTTCCAAGGAAGCTTCGGTCCACCTGTCCAACGTCGCCATCGTCGACAAGGACGGCAAGCCGACCCGCGTCGGCTTCAAGGTTGTTGACGGCAAGAAGGTCCGCGTGGCTAAGCGTTCGGGAGAAGTGATCGATGGCTGAGGCAAAGTACGAGCCGCGGCTCAAGAAGGAATATGTCGAGCGGATCCGTAAGGCGATGCAGGAGAAGTTCTCCTACGCCAACGAGATGATGATCCCGAAGCTCGACAAGATCGTTATCAACATGGGTGTGGGCGAAGCCACGGCTGATTCTAAGAAGCCGACCGTTGCTGCTGCCGACCTGGCTGCCATCGCTGGCCAGAAGCCGGTCATCACCCGCGCACGTAACTCTATCGCTGGCTTCAAGGTCCGCGAAAACATGCCGATCGGCGCGAAGGTCACCCTGCGCGGCGCCCGCATGTACGAGTTCCTGGATCGCCTGGTCAACATCGCGCTTCCGCGCGTTCGCGACTTCCGCGGCCTGAACCCGAAGAGCTTTGACGGCCGTGGCAACTTCGCCATGGGCATCAAGGAGCACATTGTGTTCCCAGAAATCAACTACGACAAGGTTGATCAGATGTGGGGCATGGACATCATCGTTTGCACGACGGCAACGACCGACGACGAAGCTCGGGCGCTCCTCACGGAGTTCAGCTTCCCGTTCCGTCAGTAACCGTAACGACGAGCGTAGAAAAGGAACCTGACATGGCGAAGACAAGCGCAGTTGAAAAGAACAAGCGCCGCCGTAATACGGTCGCAAACCAGGCCGGCAAGCGTGCTGCCCTGAAGGCGATCATCATGAACCAGGCTCTTCCGATCGAAGAGCGGTTCAAGGCCTCGATCAAGCTGGCATCCCTGCCGCGTGACGGATCGAAGACCCGCATTCGCAACCGTTGCGAAGTGTCCGGTCGTCCGCGCGCTTATTACCGTAAACTGCGTATGTCGCGTATCGCGCTGCGCGAACTGGGCAATCTCGGCAAGGTGCCGGGCATCGTCAAGTCGAGCTGGTAAGGAGCAGGTTAGATGACAATGACTGATCCGTTGGGCGATATGCTCACCCGTATCCGCAACGGCGCTTCGCGTCGCAAGTCGTCGGTTTCGACGCCTGCTTCCAAGCTCCGTGCACGTGTTCTCGATGTCCTCCAGTCCGAAGGCTACATCCGTGGCTACTCCGTCGTCGATTTCGGCAACGGCAAGTCCGAACTGAACATCGAACTGAAGTACTATGAAGGCGCATCGGTGATCCGTGAGATCGGCCGTGTGTCCAAGCCGGGCCGCCGGGTTTATGTCTCGGTCAAGTCCATTCCGCAGGTCGCGAACGGCCTCGGCATCACCATCCTTTCGACCCCGAAGGGCGTGATGGCCGATCACCAGGCTCGCGAACAGAACGTTGGTGGCGAGGTTCTCTGCTCTGTCTTCTAAGACAGCGCAGGGTCTCCATAGCGAACAGACAGGATTGAAACATGTCTCGTATCGGTAAGAAGCCCGTTCAGGTACCTGCTGGGATCACGGCTACGGTCGATGGCCAGAAGGTTACTGCTAAGGGCCCGAAGGGCGAGCTGTTTTTCGTCGCAAACGACGAAATCAGCCTCAAGCTCGAAAACAATGCGGTCGTCGTAACGCCGCTGTCCCAGACGAAGGAAGCTCGTTCGAAGTGGGGCATGTCCCGCACGATGATCGAAAACATCTTCAAGGGCGTTAAGGACGGCTTCGAGCGCAAGCTCGAAATCAACGGCGTTGGTTACCGTGCCTCCCTGCAGGGCAAGAACCTGCAGCTGGCGCTCGGTTTCAGCCACGACGTGGTCTATGAACCGCCGCAGGGCATCACGATCGCTGTGCCGAAGCCGACGGAAATCGTCGTTACCGGCATCAACAAGCAGCAGGTCGGCCAGGTCGCCGCCGAGATCCGCGAATACCGCGGTCCGGAGCCCTACAAGGGCAAGGGCGTCAAGTATGCCGACGAGCGGATTGTCCGCAAAGAAGGCAAGAAGAAGTAAGGATCACGCGAAATGGCTAGCAGGAAAGAAGCACTTGCACGTCGTGCCAACCGCGTGCGCCGTCATCTCAAGTCGGTGGCCAATGGCCGTCCGCGCCTGTCGGTTCATCGCTCGTCGAAGAACATTTACGCTCAGGTTATCGACGATGTTGCCGGCAAGACCCTCGCCGCTGCATCGACCCTCGACAAGGATCTGCGCGGTTCTCTGAAGACCGGTGCTGACACAGCAGCAGCTGCCCTCGTTGGCAAGCTCGTCGCTGAGCGCGCCTCCAAGGCAGGTGTCACTGAGGTCGTATTCGATCGTGGCGCCTTCATCTATCACGGCCGCATCAAGGCCCTGGCAGATGCAGCCCGCGAAAGCGGTCTGACCTTCTAATCAGTTTCCGGCCGAAGGCTCTCGAGCCTCGGCCGGATTTCACCGGGCCGCAAACCGTTCCCTTGGGGAAGACGATGCGGTCCTCATTTTGTTTGCCGATTGCACCCGGAAAAGAAAAAGGAAGAGGACAATGGCACAGGAAAGAAGGCCGCAGCGGGAAGACCGCCAGAGCCGCGAAGAGCGCGATAGCGAATTCGTCGACAAGCTTGTCGCGATCAACCGCGTCGCCAAGGTCGTCAAGGGCGGCCGTCGTTTTGGTTTCGCAGCACTCGTCGTCGTCGGCGACCAGAAGGGCCGCGTAGGCTTCGGCCATGGCAAGGCACGCGAAGTGCCGGAAGCCATCCGCAAGGCAACCGAAGCAGCCAAGCGCGAACTGATCTTCGTACCGCTGCGTGACGGCCGTACGCTGCATCACGACGTTCATGGCCGTCATGGCGCCGGCAAGGTTCTGCTGCGCTCGGCCAAGGTCGGTACCGGTATCATCGCCGGCGGTCCGATGCGCGCCGTTTTCGAAACGCTCGGCGTTCACGACGTCGTCGCCAAGTCGACCGGTTCGTCGAACCCCTACAACATGGTTCGCGCTACCTTCGACGCTCTGAAGCACCAGGTTCACCCGAAGGACATCGCAGCTCAGCGCGGCATCAAGTATGCTACGCTCCAGGCTCGCCGTGCCGCTTCTGGCAACGCCTCTGAAGAATAAGAGGAGCTGACCAATGGCCAAGGCTACCAAGAAGGCTGAAGCGAAGACTGTTACGATCGAACAGATCGGCAGCCCGATTCGCCGTCCGGACGTCCAGCAGCGCACGCTGATCGGTCTCGGACTGAACAAGATGCACCGTCGCCGCACTCTGGAGGACACTCCGGCCGTTCGTGGCATGATCCGTGCAGTCCAGCATCTCGTTCGCGTCGTCGACGAGAAGTGAGTCCGGAGTAACGCTCATGAAACTCAATGAAATTAAAGATAACGAAGGCTCTACCCATAGCCGCAAGCGTCTTGGCCGTGGTATCGGCTCGGGCTCCGGCAAGACCGGTGGTCGTGGTGTAAAGGGTCAGAAGTCCCGTTCGGGCGTTGCCATCAACGGCTTCGAAGGCGGTCAGATGCCCATCTACCGTCGCCTGCCGAAGCGCGGCTTCAACAACATCTTCGCAGCCGACTATGTCGTCGTATCGCTGGCACGCATCCAGGCTGCCATCGACGCCGGCAAGCTCGACGCGAAGGCGACCATTGATGCGGCTGCTCTGAAGGCTGCCGGCGTCATCCGTCGCGCCAAGGACGGCGTTCGCGTTCTTGCCGATGGCGAGCTCAAGGCCAAGATCACCCTCGAAGTTGCAGGCGCTTCCAAGCCTGCCGTCGAGAAGATCGAAAAGGCTGGCGGCACGGCAACGCTTCTTTCTGCCGCAGCGGCAGAATAATAAACTGATGATATATCGCCCGGGGTGCTTCACACCGGGCGATTTTGCTCCCATATGTGAGCCTCACAAAAACCTACTTGGACGCATCCGCGTCGAGACGGTAAGACTGAAAACGAGGGTGAGGCATAGGGTTGCGCCAGCGATCCGTCCGAAGCCCGGTTTTTAAAAGAAATTCATACTGATTCCGGTGCCGGCCGACTCGAGAGCGCCCGGAATTGGTAGCGCGGAGAAACGCATGGCTTCTGCAGCGGAACAACTGGCTTCAAACCTCAATTTTTCGACCTTCGCCAAAGCCGAGGATCTTAAGAAGCGCCTGTGGTTCACACTGGCAGCTCTCCTCGTCTACCGGTTGGGTACGCATATTCCGCTTCCGGGCCTCAATCCACAGGCATACGCCCAGGCCTTCCAGGGCCAGGCTGGCGGCATTCTCGGCCTCTTCAACATGTTCTCGGGCGGCGCCGTACAGCGCATGGCGATCTTCGCGCTCGGCATCATGCCCTACATCTCCGCTTCGATCATCGTGCAGCTCATGACCTCGGTTGTGCCGGCGCTCGAAAACCTGAAGAAGGAAGGTGAGCAGGGTCGCAAAATCATCAACCAGTATACCCGCTACGGCACCGTCATCCTTGGTGCCCTGCAGGCTTACGGCATCGCCGTCGGTCTTCAGAGCGGCAATGGCCTTGTCGTCGATCCGGGCTGGTTCTTCAAGATTTCCACCGTTCTGACGCTGCTCGGCGGCACCATGTTCCTGATGTGGCTCGGTGAGCAGATCACCTCGCGCGGCATCGGCAACGGCATTTCGCTGATCATCTTCGCAGGCATTGCCGCTGGTCTTCCGACCGCTCTTGCCGGCACGTTGGAGCTCGGCCGTACTGGCGCGCTGTCGACGAGCCTCATTCTGCTCGTCATCGTCGTCGCGATCGCGGTCATCGCCGTGATCGTCTTCGTCGAGCGTGCGCAGCGCCGTCTGCTGATCCAGTATCCGAAGCGCCAGGTCGGCAACCGCATGTTCCAGGGTGATACCTCGCACCTGCCGCTGAAGTTGAACACTTCGGGCGTCATCCCGGCTATCTTTGCATCTTCGCTGCTGCTTCTGCCGGCGACGCTCGCAGGCTTTGCCAGCACGACGGCGATGCCCGCCTGGGCGACCTCCATCGTTGCAGCGCTTGGCCACGGCCAGCCGCTTTACATGGTGCTCTATGCTGCCCTCATCGCCTTCTTTGCCTTTTTCTACACGGCCATCGTCTTCAATCCGAAGGACACGGCCGATAACCTGAAGAAGCATGGCGGCTTTGTCCCGGGCATCCGCCCGGGTGATCGCACTGCCGAATATATCGACTACGTGCTGACCCGTATCACGGTGATCGGCGCTATCTATCTCGTCTTCGTCTGCATCCTGCCTGAGATTCTTGTGTCGCAAACCGGCATCCCATTATCCCTTGGTGGGACTTCGCTTTTGATCGTGGTTAGCGTAACTCTTGATACGGTGGCACAGATCCAGGGCCATCTGATCGCACAGCAGTACGAAGGCCTGATCAAGAAATCGAAGCTGCGTGGAGGAAAGAGGGGGCGATGAGACTTATACTTTTGGGGCCGCCGGGCGCGGGTAAGGGGACCCAGGCCCAGCGGATCGTGGAAAAGCATGGCATTCCGCAGCTTTCCACGGGTGACATGCTGCGCGCCGCCGTTCAGGCCGGTACTGAAGTCGGCAAGCGTGCCAAGGCTGTCATGGACGCCGGAAATCTGGTCTCGGACGAGATTGTTAATGCCATCGTCTCCGAACGAATCGATCAGCCCGATTGCGCCAACGGTTTCATCCTCGACGGCTTCCCGCGCACGCTCGTGCAGGCAGATGCCACAGAGGCGATGCTGAAGGCTAAGGGTCTCGATCTCTCGGTCGTCATCGAATTCCGTGTCGACGACAAGGAACTGGTCCGCCGCGTGGCAGGCCGTTACTCCTGCGCCGAGTGCGGCACCGTCTATCACGACTCGGACAAGGTCCCGGTTAAGGAAGGCGTCTGCGACAAGTGCGGTTCGACCCACTTCAAGCGTCGTCCCGACGACAATGCCGAGACCATGACCAAGCGTCTCGAGGTCTATTACAAGGAAACCTCGCCGCTGATCGGCTACTATTATGCCAAGGGCAAACTGAAGTCCGTGGATGGCATGGCCGAAATCGATCAGGTTACCACCGAGATCGAACGCATTCTTTCCAAGCTTTAAAGCTTTGAAAATAAACTTCGCGGGAGCGGTTGCTTTTTTGCACTGATTCCGCTAAACCGCGCCAACTCGCGACATTCCCTGCGATCGGCGCGGATTTCCCGAAGGAAATCCGGGTTCGATCGTTTTGTGATGTTACGAACCCGAATTTAATCGAGCGGCCTTTGGCTGCATAACGAAGCCCTATTGCCGGATGGCAACTGGAATGCAAGGAGAACAGGCGTGGCACGTATCGCTGGCGTCAACATCCCGACTGCAAAGCGCGTCGTCATCGCGCTGACCTACATTCACGGGATTGGATCGAAATTCGCGCAGGAAATCGTCGAGAAGGTCGGTATTCCGGCTGATCGCCGCGTTCATCAGCTCACGGACGCTGAAGTCCTTCAGATCCGCGAAACCATTGACCGTGACTATCACGTCGAAGGTGATCTTCGTCGCGAAACCTCGATGAACATCAAGCGTCTGATGGACCTCGGCTGCTACCGCGGCCTGCGTCACCGTCGTGGCCTTCCAGTCCGCGGTCAGCGCACGCACACCAATGCCCGCACCCGCAAGGGTCCGGCAAAGGCGATCGCTGGTAAGAAGAAGTAATTTCCGGGAAACCGGAGTGGGGAGGCTGGCGGTCTGCGCCGGCCTCTTTTGAGTTTGGAGCGGGGTCATATAGGCGCCGTTCCGGTGTAGCCGCTGGGATTACGGCGGTGAAGAGATCAACGAAAGGAATACCATGGCTAAGGAAGCCGTCCGCGTTCGCCRTCGCGAGCGCAAGAACATCTCGTCGGGTGTCGCTCACGTCAACTCGACCTTCAACAACACGATGATCACCATCACCGACRCGCAGGGCAATGCGATTGCTTGGTCGTCTGCTGGCGCTAAGGGCTTCAAGGGCTCACGCAAGTCGACCCCGTTCGCTGCCCAGATCGCTGCCGAAGACTGCGCCAAGAAGGCTCAGGAACATGGCATGAAGTCGCTGGAAGTCGAAGTCTGCGGCCCGGGTTCCGGCCGTGAATCGGCTCTGCGCGCGCTCCAGGCTGCCGGTTTCATGATCACGTCCATCCGCGACGTGACCCCGATCCCGCACAATGGCTGCCGTCCGCGCAAGAAGCGCCGCGTCTGATCATCGCTATCGTCACTGGTGAGCGCCTCGGCGCTCCCGGTGGTTTTCAAGCTCGGTTGCCACGATTGGATGGTGGCAACGAACGGAAGGCAAAATTATGATTCAGAAGAACTGGCAGGAATTGATCAAGCCGAACAAGGTGGAGTTCTCTTCGAGCTCGCGCACCAAGGCGACTCTCGTTGCAGAGCCGCTTGAGCGCGGTTTCGGCCTCACCCTCGGCAACGCGCTGCGCCGCGTTCTGCTCTCCTCTCTGCGCGGTGCCGCTGTTACGGCCGTGCAGATCGACGGCGTGCTGCATGAATTCTCCTCGATCCCGGGCGTTCGCGAGGACGTTACGGACATCGTGCTCAACATCAAGGAAATCGCCATCAAGATGGATGGCGACGATGCCAAACGCATGGTCGTGCGCAAGCAGGGTCCGGGTGTTGTAACGGCTGGCGACATCCAGACGGTCGGCGATATCGAGATCCTCAACCCCGAGCATGTCATCTGCACGCTCGACGAGGGTGCCGAGATCCGCATGGAGTTCACCGTCAACAACGGCAAGGGCTACGTTCCGGCTGAGCGCAATCGTGCGGAAGATGCTCCGATCGGCCTCATCCCGGTGGACAGCCTCTATTCGCCGGTCAAGAAAGTGTCCTACAAGGTTGAAAACACCCGCGAAGGACAGGTTCTCGACTACGACAAGCTGACCATGTCCATCGAAACCGATGGCTCTATCTCCGGTGAAGATGCCGTCGCTTTCGCGGCTCGCATCCTGCAGGACCAGCTTGGCGTCTTCGTCAACTTCGACGAACCGCAGAAGGAAACCGAAGAAGAGGCAGTCACCGAACTGGCCTTCAACCCGGCGCTCCTCAAGAAGGTGGACGAGCTCGAACTGTCCGTTCGTTCGGCAAACTGCCTGAAGAACGACAATATCGTCTACATCGGCGACCTCATTCAGAAGACCGAAGCAGAAATGCTCCGCACCCCGAACTTTGGTCGCAAGTCGCTCAACGAAATCAAGGAAGTTCTCGCTTCCATGGGCCTGCACCTCGGCATGGAAGTGCCTGCATGGCCGCCGGAGAACATCGAAGATCTCGCCAAGCGTTACGAAGACCAGTATTAAGAAACAAGAAGGCAGGCTTTTTACGGCTGCCTTTCCCCGTCAAACAGCAGGCCTATCGCCTGCATGTGCCAGGAAACGGCAGGCCCGGTTAGCGTAAGGGCACCTGCATTAAAGGAGAATAGCAATGCGCCATGGTAAAGCCGGCCGCAAGCTGAATAGAACTGCAAGCCACCGCAAGGCGATGTTCGCCAACATGGCGGCTTCGCTCATCACCCACGAGCAGATCGTCACGACCCTGCCGAAGGCCAAGGAAATCCGTCCGATCGTCGAGAAGCTCGTCACCCTCGGCAAGCGCGGCGACCTGCACGCTCGTCGTCAGGCTATTTCGCAGATCAAGGACGCTGTCGTCGTCAACAAGCTGTTCGACACGATCGCCTCGCGTTACGCAACTCGCAACGGCGGCTACCTGCGTATCATGAAGGCCGGCTTCCGCCAGGGCGACAACGCTGCTCTCGCTGTCATCGAATTCGTTGACCGCGACACCTATGCAAAGGGCGCAGCCGACAAGGCTCGCGTCGCTGTTGAAGAGCAGTCTGTCGCTGCCTAAGATTTTCCGGTTACGGAAACAGGAAAGCCGGGCTTTGCCCGGCTTTTTTCGTTTGTGCGTTTGAGCCCGCTTCTGTTCAAGCTTTGTCAAGCGGCTGATTGATCATGGCTTCGATATTGTAGCCATCGGGATCGAGAATAAAGCAGGCATAATAATCGGGCGCGTAGTCCGGGCGTGGGCCAGGTGCGCCATTATCCCGCGCGCCGGCTGCTAGAGCGCTTTGATAGAACGCATCGACTTCAGCCCTGTTCTTGGCTCGAAAAGCGACGTGGACGCGTGTCAGAGGCGAGGCGCTATCGGCCTGCTGGATTTCGAACAGGCAACCATTGCCGATATCGAAGGCCCAGAACACGTTCTCCTTCCCGAAGGACAATGTGTATCCCAAGGGTGCGAAGGCTCTTTCGTAAAAGAGCCTGCTCTTTGTGAGGTCGCTTACAGCGACGGTGATATGGTCAATCAAGCTTGGCACTCCTTATGAGCTCATAGGGGTGGCGAAATAAAAGCCGGTCCGGCGTTCGCTCCACACATGTCCTGGTTTTCTGCCCGTTTTCGGAAATTCATTCAGGCACGTGGATCTTGTGTTTGATATGCTTGAGGTTCGCAACGATCGTAAAGGTCATGATCACCAGCAGGCACCACGAACTCCACTTGCCGATATGCACGGTCGACCACGCGCCGATCTGGTTTGGATAGCGCCACACGCCGAAGAAGGTGCTGATATTCTCCGCAAGCCAGATGAAGAAGCCGATCAGGACGAAGGCGAGAAGCAGGGGCATCTTGCGGTCTTGATCATAGGGCCTGAAGATGACTGTGGTGCGCGCATAAAGGCCGAGCGTGCAGGCGGCGATATACCAGCGATAATCGCCGATATAGTGATGGGTGAAGAAGTTGGCGTAGATCGCCAATGCCGTGAGCCCGGCCATCCAGTAGGATGGATGGTGTCTTACACGCAGATCAAACAGGCGCCAGGCCTGGATGACATAGCTGCCGACGGCCGCGTACATGAAGCCGGAAAACAGCGGGACGCCGAAGAGCTTCGTATAGGCGAAATCCGGATAGCTCCAGGATTGGATGCTGCCGGACGTCTTGAAGACCTCCAATGCAAAACCGACCACATGGAAGACGGAAATCGCCTTCAACTCATCGATGGTCTCGAGTTTTGCCCAGACCATCCAGGCCTGGATCGCAAGAGCGATAATCAGCAGCAGATCGTAGCGCGGGATACCGACGAGGCCTGCACGCGGCACCAGAAAAACCGACAGAAAAAACAGACCCGCGAAGAGGCATGCCCGCGCTTCCTTGACTCCGAAATAGAAGAATTCGACGACGAAGCGTTCGATGCCATTGCGCGGAAGATCGGCCGGTCGGTCGATCAGATGCCTGTCCAGTAGAGGGAGCAATCCTTGAAGTGCGGCAACTTTCGGCATGTTCTTGCGAGTGATCCCGAGACTCGTTTCGAAGCAGTAGGAAGCTATCAGGCTCAGCTAGGCCAGGACAGCGCCGGCTTGATAATTTGCTGCATCGCAATTAGGCGTTCAAATCAGTTGAGATCATGGTGGTCGATTGCAATTGAGCGGAACGATTCAAGGCAGGCAGTTACAGCGCCTCGCAGCCCTATTCCTGATCATCATTTCGGGCCTGCTGCTCAGGCGCTTCGGCTACTCCGTCGATCTGCCCTTCGTCGTCGTCAAATATGGTGGTTCGCTGCTTTGGGGATCGATGGTGTATTTCCTGCTGGCATTTGCTGTTGGAGGCCTTAGTACAAGAATTCGGCCTGCAGGAATTGCCACCATCGCACTCGCTGTCGCCATATGCGTCGAGCTCTTCCGGCTCTACCACACCCCCTGGCTCGATGCCTTCAGATTGACGACCGCAGGCGCCTTGCTGCTAGGGCGGGTATTCTCGCTCTGGAATATTGTCGCATACGCTTTCGGAATAGCGGCCGCTTATGCGCTTGATCCGGCGCGTAGGCAATCATCGCCTTCGAGGCCCTAACGCGGCGTTACGAAGCCGATGAAGCCACGGCGCGGCCGCCACGTGCTCGTCCTTGCCCTTGCCCCTTCTTCCGGCTCCGCCCGATCGGCTTGTAGGAGCGATAGAGGATCAGCGCGATGATCAGGCCGACATAAATATACTGTTCGAGGTCGAGGATCTTCGTGGACAGTGCAAAGTGCAGCGCGGCACAGGCACCGATGATGTAGATGAGGCGATGCAGCCAGATCCAGTTCTTGCCGAGCCGGCGGATCGAGAAATTATTGGATGTGACGGCGAGCGGCACCAGCATCGCCAGTGCGCCCATGCCGAACATGATGAAGGGGCGCTTCACCACATCGTTGATGACGGCCGCGATATCCAGCGCCTGATCGAGCACCATGTAGACGGTGAAATGCATCAGTGCGTAGTAGAAGGTCAGAAGGCCGAGCGCGCGGCGATAACGCAGATAGTTCCAGCCGAGGAGATCGCGGGCAGGGGTAACGGCAAGCGTCAGGATCAGGAAACGGATGGTCCAGATGCCCAGGAAAAGCTCGAAGGTTTTCACGGGATCGGCACCGAGCTGATCTGTCGCGCCGAGATAGAAATACCAGGCGGCGGGCGCGAGCCCGACGACATAGAGCAGCCAGACGGACGCCGGCTGCCAGCGCTTCGGAATGGCGAGCGAAAACGCCGTCATCAGAAATTGACCCTCAGATCCATGCCGTCATAAAGGCTGGCAACTTGGTCGGCATAGCCGTTGAAGGGCAGGGTGGGGTGGCGGTTGGCGCCGAAGAAACCGCTTTCGCCGATGCGCCGCTCGGTCGCCTGGCTCCAGCGCGGATGGTCGACTGCAGGATTGACGTTGGCATAGAAGCCGTATTCCTGCGGGTTTGTCACCTGCCAGGTATTCTTCGGCTGCTGATCGGTGAGCGTTATGCGTACGATCGACTTGATGCCCTTGAAACCATACTTCCATGGCACGACGAGGCGCACCGGCGCGCCATTCTGGTTCGGCAGCGTTTCGCCATAGAGCCCGACGGCGAGCAGCGTCAGCGGGTGGCGTGCCTCGTCCATGCGCAGGCCCTCGACATAGGGCCAGTTCAGCGACTGGAAGAGGCCGGCTTGGCCGGGCATCTCTTCGGGGCGCACAACGGTCTCGAAGGCGACATATTTGGCGCTGCCCTGCGGCTCCACCTTGTCGAGAAGTGAAGCAAGCGGAAAGCCGTTCCACGGAATGACCATCGACCAGGCTTCCACGCAGCGCATGCGATAGACGCGCTCCTCGATCGGGAATTCCTTCATCAGCGCCTCGATATCGAAGGTGCCGGGCTTGTTGACCATGCCGTCGACCTTAATCGTCCAGGGCAGCGGCTTGAACTTGCCGGAAAGTGCTGCGGGATCACCCTTGTCGAGACCGAATTCGTAGAAGTTATTGTAGGTGGTCACGTCCTTGATCGGCGTCAGCTTCTCATCGACCGTGTACTTGCTCTTGACGGTCGTCAGTGCTGCCGCACTCGCCTTGCCGGCGCCGTAGAGGGCGATCGCGCCAAACGTCGCAGCGCCGAGAAATTCCCGGCGCTTCAGGTAAACCTCGCGCGGCGTGATTTCCGAGGAGCGGATTTTGGGCGGACGATAGGCTGGCATATCGAATTCCTCCTGGGCGGGGCGGCCCGTGTGAATCTTTAGACGCAGATAGCGCGCTTTGGATCAGTGTGTATGCCTTGAATCTTAGAGACGAAAAGCCAATTTTTTGTGTTCGTCCGTGATGGAATAGACCGTAACAAAAGTGCCCTAGTATTCGTATATGCCTGATGGTGCCGCCCGTACCGCTTTGGGCATTCCCGGTAGTGACAGCTTGGGCCGATTGGATTAGGACAGTTCCAAAAAGCAGCGACTGCCCGGCCTTCGCAAATCACTTGCCGCCCCGCATCGCGAGACAATTCCTGGATATTGAGGAAGACACCGATGCCAGCTTATCGTTCCAGAACCACGACCCACGGCCGCAACATGGCGGGCGCGCGCGGCCTTTGGCGCGCCACGGGCATGAAGGACTCGGATTTCGGCAAGCCGATCATCGCTGTGGTGAACTCCTTCACACAGTTCGTCCCCGGTCACGTTCATCTCAAGGATCTTGGCCAGCTCGTCGCCCGCGAAATCGAAGCGGCCGGCGGCGTTGCCAAGGAATTCAACACGATCGCCGTGGATGACGGTATCGCCATGGGTCATGACGGCATGCTCTATTCGCTGCCTTCGCGCGAACTGATCGCCGACAGCGTCGAATACATGGTCAACGCCCACTGCGCCGACGCCATGGTCTGCATCTCCAATTGCGACAAGATCACCCCCGGCATGCTGATGGCCTCGCTGCGCCTCAACATACCCACGGTCTTCGTATCCGGCGGCCCGATGGAGGCCGGCAAGGTCGTCCTGCATGGCAAGACCCATGCGCTCGACCTCGTCGATGCCATGGTCGCTGCTGCCGACGACAAGATCTCCGATGAAGACGTCAAGATCATCGAGCGTTCGGCCTGTCCGACCTGCGGTTCATGCTCCGGTATGTTTACCGCAAACTCCATGAACTGCCTGACGGAAGCGCTGGGCCTGTCGCTGCCCGGCAACGGTTCGACGCTTGCAACGCACGCCGACCGCAAGCGGCTCTTCGTTGAGGCCGGCCACCTGATCGTCGATCTCGCTCGCCGTTATTACGAGCAGGAGGATGAGAAGACCCTGCCGCGCGTGATCGCCTCGAAGCAGGCTTTCGAGAATGCCATGGCGCTTGATATTGCCATGGGCGGCTCCACCAATACCGTTCTGCACATTCTGGCGGCTGCGCACGAGGGCGAGGTGGATTTCACCATGGCCGACATCGACGCGCTGTCGCGCCGGGTTCCCTGCCTTTCCAAGGTCGCGCCGGCCAAGTCCGACGTTCACATGGAAGACGTCCATCGCGCCGGCGGCATCATGTCGATCCTGGGCGAACTCGATAAGGGTGGCCTCCTCAATCGCGACTGCCCGACGGTTCATGCAGAAACGCTGGGCGATGCAATCGATCGCTGGGACATTACCCGCACCAACAGCGAAACCGTCCGCAAATTCTATCGCGCGGCTCCCGGCGGCATCCCGACACAGGTTGCCTTCAGCCAGGAAGCCCGCTGGGACGAACTGGACACCGACCGCGTCGGCGGCGTCATCCGCTCGGTCGAGCATCCCTTCTCCAAGGATGGTGGCCTTGCAGTTCTCAAGGGCAATCTGGCGGTCGACGGCTGCATCGTGAAGACGGCCGGCGTCGATGAATCGATCCTGAAGTTCTCCGGCCCGGCCAAGGTCTTCGAAAGCCAGGATGCGGCCGTCAAGGGCATTCTCGGCAACGAGGTCGTGGCCGGTGACGTCGTCGTCATCCGCTATGAAGGTCCGAAGGGCGGCCCCGGCATGCAGGAAATGCTCTATCCGACGAGCTACCTGAAGTCGAAGGGTCTCGGCAAAGCCTGCGCGCTGATCACCGACGGCCGCTTCTCCGGCGGCACCTCCGGTCTCTCTATCGGCCACGCTTCACCGGAAGCTGCTAACGGTGGCGTCATCGGTCTCGTGCGCCAGGGCGACATGATCGACATCGATATCCCGAACCGCACCATCAGCCTGCGTGTCAGCGATGCGGAACTTGCCACCCGCCGCGCCGAGCAGGATCAGAAGGGCTGGCATCCGGCCGAGTCGCGCAAACGCAACGTCTCGACCGCGCTCAAGGCCTATGCGGCCTTCGCAACCAGCGCTGATCGCGGCGCTGTACGTGATCTGAACGCGCGATAAGCCGATTTATTGTGGATCCCCTGATTGCAAATCAGGGGCTTTTTCTTTTTCACAGATGTCGTGTCTCTGCCGGTACGGTCCACCAGCTGTTATTCCTGCCATCGAAATACTGCACCGGCGCCTCGGCAAGCTCGGCGGGATCGAGATCGTCAAGGCAGGCGAGATTGATCGAGACATAAGCGCCGCCCATTGCCTCGATGTAACCGTCGCCATATGCAGGTACCCCACAATTGGCGCAGAAGCGATGATGGCCCGAAAAGGTTCCGAACTGATAATCGCTGATGCCTGTTTCCTCGCACAACAGGCGGAAATCCTCTGGCTTGATGTTCGTGCCCCAGTAGCGGAGCTTCCAGCAGATCGAGCAATTGCACTTTCCCGTCCCGGCCTGAATGTCGATATCGGCCTCGTAGCGGATCCGGCCGCAATGGCAGCTTCCGTGATAGGTCTTCTTCATATGCTCCTCCTTGCGAGTTGCTGCATCATATGACAACATATTGTCATTATTAACACATGACAATATGTTGTCAATATGACGAGAAAACGTACGCCTGATGGCGATGCCTTTGCCGCCCTCTCCATCGCCGTGATCCGCCTTTCCGCCCACTTGCAGGCTGAAGGCGACGCGCTTGCCAAACCTGCCGGGCAGACCAGCGCGCGCTGGCAGGTGCTTGCTGCTGCCGACCACGCGCCGATGTCGGTTGCCGATACGGCGCGTGCGCTCGGTCTTGCCCGCCAGGGCGTGCAGCGGATCGCCGATCTTCTTGAAGGAGAGGGGCTGATTACCTACCGGGCCAACCCGGTCCACCAGCGTGCCAAGCTGATGGAACTGACCGAGGCGGGGAGGAGGGCGCTTGCCGACATCTCCGGCCGCCAGGCTGTCTGGGCAGACGAACATGGCGCTACCTATGGCGAGGAACGTCTGCGCCAGGCCGCAAGCCTCATCAACGAGATGATTGCCGATTTCCAGGGCGGCCGGGGAGATCAAGACTGAACCCTTAGAGGGGCCGATTGATGTTTTTGTAGGTCTCGCCGAGCTGCTTCAACCGTTCCTGATAGGCAGCACCAATGCAGGCAGCATCCGCGCCACAGGCCTGCCGCTTCTTCAGCCACGCGGTCTGCTCGTCCTGCAGCGTACCGCGCGCGCCCATGGCCAGCAGTCCCGACAGCAGCTCGAAGGTCGTCACCATCTTCACATCAGCGTCGTTGAGCGACCGGTTCTCACAGATCACCTTCTCATCTGGCTGCAGCTCCTTTGCATCGCAGTTGAAGCTCGCTGCCTGCGCGCCTTGTGGTGCAAACGTGAGAAGCGTGGCGCAGGCTGCTGCTAATAGGATGGTGGTCTTCATGGTCTCTCCTGCTGCAAGGACACTCTGTTTCGGTCTCACGGCAAAGATGATGCAGGTCCGTTTTATGGCAAGGATCAAACCCGTCCGCCGGCTTTGAGGACGTTGTCCCTGCGCGGTGACTATGTCCTGCTTTTGAGCTTAGATATCAGTAACCTGCTTGATTTTCCTGATTCAAATTCCCAAATCCGCGATGCCTCGATCTTCCATGCTTCCGCCCTCTTTCCTTTCTAGCGTCGGGCGCTACAACATTTTTCTTGAGAGCATTTCAAAAGGATTCCCATGCAAGGCCTGTTTAAACACGCCTCCGTTTCTCTTCTGGCATTCACGCTCCTGCTGCCGGCGGTCGCCGAAGCGCAGACCAAAACCGTGCCGGAAAGCCAGATGCAGATGCAGCTTTCCTTCGCGCCGCTGGTCAAACAGACCTCGGGTGCCGTGGTGAATGTCTATGCCGAAAAGACCGTCCAGCGTCAGTCGCCCTTTGCCGGCGACCCCTTCTTCGAACAGTTCTTCGGCCAACAGATGCCGAACCGTTCCGAGAAGCAGTCTTCGCTTGGCTCCGGCGTCATCGTCGAAGCGAACGGCACCGTGGTGACCAACAATCACGTCGTCGAGGGCGCCGATGATATCAAGGTGGCGCTGTCCGACGGCCGCGAATTCCCTTGCAAGGTGGTTCTGCGTGACGACCGCGTCGATCTCGCGGTGTTGAAGATCGACAGCAAGGCGGATTTCCCGACACTGCCGATCGGCAATTCCGATGCGGTGGAAGTAGGCGATCTCGTGCTGGCGATTGGCAATCCCTTCGGCGTCGGCCAGACCGTCACCAGCGGCATCGTTTCGGCGCTTGCCCGCAATCAGGTGGTCAAGAACGAGTTCGGCTTTTTCATCCAGACGGATGCCTCGATCAATCCCGGCAATTCCGGCGGCGCGCTGATGAACATGAAGGGTGAGTTGATTGGCATCAACACGGCGATCTTCTCGCGCGGCGGCGGCTCGAACGGTATCGGCTTTGCCATTCCAGCCAATCTCGTCAAGGTCTTCCTGACCTCGGCCGATTCCGGCGTCAAATCCTTCGAGCGGCCCTATATCGGTGCGAGCTTCGATCCGGTGACCTCTGAGGTCGCCGATGCGCTCGGCCTCGACAAGGCGCGCGGTGCGCTGATCGCCAAGGTCACGGCGGATAGCCCGGCAGCCAAGGCCGGCCTCAAGGCGGGCGAGGTCATCACCGCCGTCGATGGCGTCTCTGTCGAACATCCGGATGCGCTTCTCTATCGATTGACGACGGCCGGCCTCGGCAGGTCGGTCAACCTGACGGTCATGGAGAACGGGCGCGAGCAGCAGATAACGCTTGCCCTTGCCCGCGCGCCGGAAACCCAGCCTCGCGATCAGCGCACGATCGGCGGACGCACGCCCTTTACCGGTGCGGTCGTGGAAAACCTTTCGCCGCGTGTGGCCGATGAACTGAGGATGCCGCTCGATTCGGCGGGTGTGGTTATCTCCGATGTCGAGGGCGGGTCTCCTGCTTCCCGGCTCGGCTTCGAGCCGAAGGATATCATCGTTTCCATCAATGGGGCCGAAGTGAAAACCAGCCGCGACCTGCAGGAGATCGCCGATTCCGATCCCAGCCTCTGGCGGGTCGAGATCGAACGCGATGGTCAGCGTATCAGGCAGTTCTTCCGATGAGTGACGATCTCTTCGCGCCGCGTGTTCCGGAAGAGGTCGCCAGCCGGCGGCCGCTTGCCGATCGCCTGCGGCCGAAGACACTTGGCGACGTCACCGGTCAGGAACATCTGACCGGTGAGGATGGCGTTCTGCGCCGGATGATCGAGAGCGGCTCTCTTGGCTCCATGATCTTCTGGGGGCCGCCAGGAACCGGTAAGACGACGGTCGCGCGGCTGCTGTCGGGCGAGGCGGGTCTGGCGTTCGAACAGATCTCGGCGATCTTCTCCGGCGTTGCCGATCTCAAGAAGGTGTTCGAGGCCGCCCGCATGCGCCGCATGGATGGCCGCCAGACGCTGCTCTTCGTCGACGAGATCCATCGCTTCAACCGCGCCCAGCAGGACAGTTTCCTGCCGGTCATGGAGGATGGCACAGTCATCCTCGTCGGCGCGACGACGGAAAACCCGTCCTTCGAGCTCAACGCCGCTCTTCTGTCGCGCGCCCGGGTGCTGACCTTCAAGTCGCATGACGAAGAGAGCCTCGAGGAATTGCTGAAACGTGCCGAGACGGTCGAGGGCAGGCTACTGCCGTTGACCGAGGACGCACGCGCCAGCCTGATCCGCATGGCTGATGGCGATGGCCGCGCGGTGCTGACGCTGGCTGAAGAAGTCTGGCGCGCCGCTCGCGAGGGCGAGACCTTCGATACCGAAGGCCTGACGCGCATCGTCCAACGCCGGGCGCCTGTCTACGACAAGGCGCAGGACGGCCATTACAATCTGATCTCGGCGCTTCACAAGTCGGTCCGCGGCTCCGATCCCGATGCCGCCCTCTACTACCTTGCACGTATGTTCGATGCCGGCGAGGATCCGCTCTATCTCGGCCGGCGGCTGGTGCGCATGGCGGTGGAAGATATCGGCCTTGCCGATCCGCAGGCGCTGGTAATCTGCAACGCTGCCAAAGATGCCTATGACTATCTCGGTTCGCCGGAAGGCGAGCTGGCGTTCGCGCAAGCTTGCGTCTATCTCGCGACCGCCCCGAAATCCAATGCCGTCTATACCGCCTTCAAGGCGGCGACGATGGCCGCCAAGCAGAATGGCTCGCTCCTGCCGCCGAAGCATATCCTCAACGCGCCGACGAAGCTGATGAAGGGCGAGGGATATGGCGATGGTTACCGCTACGACCACGATGAGCCGGATGCATTCTCAGGCCAGGATTATTTTCCCGAAAAGATGGGCCGCCAGACTTTTTACGATCCGCCGGAACGCGGTTTCGAACGCGAGATCCGCAAACGGCTGGACTGGTGGGCAAAACTTCGCAAGGAGCGCAATCCGCGCTGAGATCAGGCAGCGCTAATGTCAGGCGCGCTTCTGTGCGGCCGGAGCGGTGATCAGCTTGACGGAAGAATCCGCCAGCCCGTGATGGCCTTCCATGTCGACGACGATATGCCAGTGGCCGCTCTCGGGGATGGCGAGCCTGATCGGCGACTTGCGCGCGATACCGCCGATATATTTGAAATCGAGCACTTCGGTGAACCGCTGGAAGTTCGGAGCCGTCATCAGCCGCACATTGTTCACGGCGCTCAGAGACACCTCGACGATCGTTCCGGCGCGCTGTTCCTTGATATCGTAATGGGTGAAGCGGAAGTTCGGTTTCGGCATTGGTCTCGCGGCACATATAGTCTCTGCAAGCGGGACTCTATCAGGATGGCAGTTAAGGAAAAGTTGGAAATCCTGGGCCTGGTGCCGCTCCTGCTGTTTCAAAATGGCAGGAACGGCACAGTATTTAGTGGATATTGCCGGTGTTACGCGCAAGAGGTGCAAAATCGAGCACTATGCCCGTTGCGGCGCGGCAGATCTCATCGGGATTGTGGTTGCACTCTTCCGCGGCGAAATGAAGGGCCGCGGCTTCATTGATGAAGAGACCGCCGACGAGCCCCTCCCGATCCTGGACGATCCAGCGGCCGCCCTTGTCGCGACCGACGGTGAAGCGAGCCGGACGAGGAGTGAGAGGAGCCGAAATCTGCCGGCGTTGCTGTGCATTTGCCATTGTCGTGATCCTCGATCCGCGCTTACTGGGAAATAAGATGGAAGCTCATCTGCACGAGCCCGGCGAAAGCCATAACGGCGCCGAGCCGCGGTGCGACGGCAACCAGGCCGGCAAACAGCGGATGGGAGGGATCGGCCGCATGGGCGCTTACGCCACGTTGCAGCGGGTCGGTCTTGGCATTGATATCAGTCAGGCGTGACATCGTTTGTCCTTTCGAAGTCTAACTCAACCGCCGTTTGAGTGTCGCGGCGGTGTCACGCTCATCAAGATAGATGCTGGCGGATAGGGTTTCCATTTGGCGCCGGAAGCGAAAATATTAAAATCTCATAGGGATAGCGCCATGCGCTGAGCGCTGCCGCCGACAAAAGGAGAAAGCGCAGCTACGATCGCGAAGCGGCTTTCGGCCTCTGCCGGTACGAGTGGCAAGCGAAGATCGGGCTCCGTGCCGCGCAGAACCTGCAGCGCATATTTCAGCCGGGCTGGATCACTCTCCGAACCCAGTGCAGTCACGAGCGGATTCAGCCTGTCGCTGAGCGCCAGCGCTGCGGAAATATAGCTCCCATGGGCCGCCTGCTGCAGCGATGTGACGAGACGCGGGAGGATATTGGCAGCCGCCGACACGATGCCGTCGCCACCCGCCAGATGAAAAGAAAGCGCCGCTCCGTCATGGCCGGACAGGAAACGGAAGCGGTGCCGCAGCGCCGCCGGCACGTTGGCGAAGCGGGCGATATCCCCGGTAGCATCGATGATGGCGACAATCGCTTCGAGTTCGGCAAGTCGCTCCAGCGTTTCCACCGTCAGGTCACTCGCCGTGCGTGCGGGCGCATTCTCGATCAGAACAGGCAGATTGCTTGCCGCAGCGATTTGCTGGAAATGATGCAGAATGCCCTTCTGCCCTGGCTTGGAATAATAGGGTACGGTGATAAGCACAGCGCGGGCACCGCGTTCTTCCGCATCCCGGATAAACGCGATCGTACTCTCGGTGCAATTGGTTCCGGCCGCGGCGATCACCGGAATACGGTCCGCCGCGGCCCGGATGCAGATGTCGAGCACCATGCGGCGTTCCTGTGGTGAGAGGCTCAGCCCTTCACCCGCCGCCGTGCAGAGAGCGAGTCCATCGACGCCGCTCAGCACCTGCCATTCAACAAGGGCTTCCAATGCTGCGCCATCGACTTCGCCGTTGCGGAACGGCGTGACGAGCGCAGTGATCGCGCCACCCGGGCGCAGTCTTCCCATGCTGTTCATGATGGGGCCTCAGAGCGAGCCGAGGATCACATAGAATTCGACGCAGGCGAGCACGATGCCGAAGATCATCAGCGCCTGGGCCGTGCGCTTCTCACGCATCTGCCGTTTGCCGCGCGTGATGCGGTAGGGGCGAAGCGGCAAGTATCGGGGGGACATGACATCACGCATGGCGGTAACCTTTGCTGTTGTGGCAAAGGCTACTGCCGCCTCCGATAGGAAATCCATTCGGAGTGGAGATCGAAGATATAGGAATCGCATAAAGAGGCGGCCGTCACCCGCCGCGCTGGTTTTCCCTGTCGAGCTGCGTCACCAGCGCCAGCACGACTTCCGATACGGGCGTCGGCACCTTGGCAGTGCGCCCAAGCGCGACGACCATGCCGACGAGCGGCACGATTTCCAACGCCTTGCCGGCCAGCAGATCCTGCAACATTGACGTGCGTACCGCCCCGATATGGCGCGACTGCTCCAGCCGCTCCTCGATGGTGATGCTGAACTGCGCACCCAATGCACTGCCGACGGCGCGTACTTCCTTCATGATCTTGCCAACCGTGTCGAAGAGCGCAGGGTTGGCCATAATGTCGGTCATCAAGGCGCGCGTCAGAGCACTGAGAGGATTGAAAGCCGCGTTGCCCGTCAGCTTGCTCCAGATCTCGTCGCGAATGCGCGGCGTGGTCGAGACATTGAGGCCTGCCTTGGCAAAGAGGCCGGCAACGGTTTCGAGATCGGTCGACATCTCGCCCGACGGTTCGCCAAGCACGAAACGACCAACATTGGAAAGGCGGATCTCACCGGGATTGACGACTTCCGCTCCCTGCAGCGCCACGCAGCCGATCACCCGTTCCGGACCGATCAGGCTCCACAGCTTGCCGCCGGGATCGAGTTCACCGAGCTGCAGCTCGGCATGGCCGCTTTGCGTGTCGCGATGGAAATACCACCAGGGAATACCGTTGAGCACCATGACCACGCGTGTGCCGTCCTTCAGCAGCGCTGCCATGCCCTCGGCTGCCGGGCCGAGCTGATGTCCCTTGAGGCCGGTGATGATGAGGTCTTGCGGCGGCAGTGTCGTCGGATTGTCCGTTGCGGTGATCCGCACATTGATCGGCCTGTCGGCATCGGCCTCATGAAGTGAAAGGCCGCCTTCACGGATAGCCTTGAGATGCGCACCTCGCGCGACGACCGAGACGGTCACGTCATCGCCGAGCCGGCTTGCCAGCTTGACGGCAATCGCGCCTCCGAGTGCGCCAGCTCCGTAGATGCAAATGGATTTGATAGTCATACCTTGCCTTTCCGCATTCGTGATGACGCCCGTAGATTTAGGTCATCGCAGCGCCAGCGCGAGTGAAAATCTTGCCGATGCGACGATCTTCACGCCGAAATGAACGAAGCGCGCCGGAGGGCGCGCTTGTTGCTGGGGGAAAGTCAGGCCTTCTCAGCCGGTCTGTCCGAAGTCCGTGGAGACGGCGAGTTTGCGCCACTGGGCCAGTTCCTTTTCCACGCTGGCATGCTCTTCCTCGATCTTGGCAACCGTATCGCTGCCGAAAGGCATGCGCAGCGGCGGGTTGGCCGAGCTCACCATTTCGATGATGCCGGCGGTCAGCTTGGCTGGGTTGCCCGGCTGCGAATGGTTGGCGCCGGCTGCGAAGTCGCGCATGTTGCCGGCCGGCGTGCCGACATAATCAGGAATGGAGGCTGGGCTGATTGCCAGCGAGTTGTCATGCAGGAAGTCCGTGCGGAAGAAGCCGGGCTCGATGATCGTGACCTTGATGCCGAAGGGTTCGACTTCGGTTGCCAACGATTCCGACAGGCCTTCGACAGCAAACTTCGTGGAGCCATAGACGCCCCAGCCGGGGAAGCCGTAGTAGCCGCCGATCGAGGAGAAGTTCAGGATATGGCCGGAGCGCTGGCGGCGCATATAGGGCAGCACGGCGCGGGTGACCTTCAGCAGGCCGAAGACGTTGGTGGCGTAGATCTTTTCGATCTCTTCGGCCGTTGCTTCCTCGACCGCGCCGAGCAAGCCGTAACCGGCATTGTTGGCGAGGATATCGATGCGGCCGAAGCGGGCAACGGCGGCAGCGGCAGCTTGCCTGGCCTGTTCTTCATTGGTGACGTCGAGGGCGACGGCAAGCAGGTTCGGATGATCGCCGAACTGTTCGGTGATGGTCTTGGGGTTGCGGGCGGTGGCAACGACAGCGTCACCGCTGGCAAGAGCATCCTTGGTCATCAGCGCGCCGAAACCACGCGATGCACCCGTGATAAACCAGACTTTCATGGCAATTCCCTTTCCTTGAGAGTGTTTGTTTCAGCAGTTCGTTGCTGACGGAGAGGAATTTGACGCAAATCGCGCTCATGTATAAGATTTGTTATTTGAGAGACTATGATGAGTGAAATTCAGTAATGAGAGCGACCGAACTTTCCGAAATGGCAGCCTTCGCCGCTGTCGCCAGGCACAAGAGCTTCCGCAAGGCAGGAGAGGAGAGGGGTGTTACCGCCTCCGCGGTCAGCCACGCCGTCCTCAATCTGGAGGACCGCATCGGCATCCGCTTGCTGAACCGCACGACCCGCAGCGTCTCGCTGACGGAGGCCGGCGAATTGCTTCGCTCTCATCTCGATCCGGCCTTCGGCGAGATCAGTTCTGCACTCGATGCGCTGAACCGTTTCCGCGATACCCCCTTCGGCCGTGTGCGCATCAATGTCGGCAATTCCATTGCGCCTTTCGTCGTCGGCCAGATCATCGGTCCGCTCTTGATGAAGAACCCCAACCTGCAGCTCGAAATCGCGGCAACGGACCGGCTGGTGGACATCGTCGAGGAAGGTTTTGATGCCGGAATCCGCTTCGGCGAACGTGTCACCGAGGGTATGATCGCCGTGCGTATCAAGCCGCGCATGCGCCTCGTCGTCGTCGGCTCTCCCGCCTATTTCGAAACCCGGCCAAAGCCTGAGACGCCGCATGATCTGAAGCGCCATATCTGCATTCAGAACATGTTCCCCTCGGGTGCGCGTTACCCCTGGGATTTTGAGCGGGACGGCCAGGCCATCACCTTCCACCCGACCGGCCCGCTCTCTCTCGACGACCACGAATTGATGACGGCAGCGGCCTTGAGCGGCGTGGCGCTCGCCTATGTCTGGGAGGGCAGGGTGGTGCCGCTGATTGCGAGCGGCCAGCTTATCCAGGTGCTGGACGAATGGTGCCAGCCGGAGGAGCCGCTCTACCTCTACTATCCCAGTCGGCGGCATATTTCGGCGGGCTTCCGGACAGTGATCGATGCGATCCGCGGCGAGTGAGTATCAGAGTTTGCGGAATTCCAGCCGGTAGACGACATCCTCTCCCGTGACAGGATCGATGCCGGGTGCATCGCTGATGACGAGCATGTCGCCCTCGATATGCACAGGGCGTATAAGGGGCCGCTCCCATGTCGGGTTCCAGGCGGCCTCGACATGATGGATCACTTTGTCGCCTTCCAGAGTATAGGCGGCGGTGTAAGCCAGCATCGTATCGAAAAGTGCGGCCTTTTCATTGTCGTTGGGGGCTTTGCCGTTGGGTTTAGGCCGGCGTCGGTTGGTGACGAAGGCCATCATCCGGCCGTCGGCGTGATAGGCGATGTATCCAATGGGATCGGCACCCATGGCGTCGCTGACTTCTCCCGTCGCAACGACGGTTCGCGTCCACGAGATCATGCGCCACGTCCCGAGCAGGGCGGCTCTGTCCATGATCTTCCCCTCCTTAAAGTAGTTTAGCACAACGAGAAATACGGGCTACGAACTTATGCGATCAGTCAAAACTCCCTTTTGACTCTCGGTGGTGAAGTGGTGAAGATGCGCCGCACGAAGGAAGAACAGCGCCGGAGGGGCGAATGAGAAAACCGTTTTTTTCTGCTGTCAGTCGGTGGAAAGTGGGATGTCGCGCAGCGCTGCTGTCAGCGCTTGCAGCCGTGGTGCTGTCTGCCTTTCCGCTGGAAATATCGGCGCAGGAAATGTCGGCACAGACACCCGCCTCCCGGGAGCAGGTCGAAAAGCTAGTTTCCCGCTGGAAAGAACATTTCAAGGGCGCTGAGACCCTCAGGGACCGGCGCACCGCGTTCCGTGACTTCATGGAAACGCTGCCGGAACCGACACGCATCCAGATCCGGCATGTCGATGCTGGCGGGGTTGAGGCTGAACTTCTCTGGCCGGCGCGCCTTCATCATCCGATCGGACGGCGTGTGATCCTGTTCATTCACGGCGGCGGCTTCTACAGCGGCTCCATTCGCAGCCACAGCCTGCTTGCCGGCTCGCTTGCCAAGGCCGCTTCCAGCGACGTATTGCTCATCGATTACCGGCGGGCGCCGGAATATGGCTATCCAGCGCAGGTCAACGACGCCTTGAGCGCCTACCGCTATTTGCTTGATAGCGGCTACAGCAACGGAAATATCATTGTTATGGGCGATGGCGCAGGCGGCAATCTCGCAATCGAAACCGTGCTGCGGCAGATGCGCTCCAGACAGCCGTTGCCGGCCGCCGTCGTGGCGCTCAGCCCGATCACTGATCTGGCGGCATCAGGCGCATCGGTCACGTCGAATGCCGCCAACGATCAGGTCCTGGACAAGAATGTGCTGGAGGCGCTGCGTAAAGCCTACCTCGGCAACAATTCCGCGACGGATCCCGACATTTCCCCGCTATATGCCGATTTCTCGGGTTTTCCGCCATTACTGCTGCAAGTCGGTTCCGGCGAGCTGCTGCTCGACGATACGCTGCGACTTGCCGACAAGGCGCGCAAGGACGGCGTCGATGTGACGGCTGAGGTCTGGCCGGGAATGCCGCATCAGTGGCAGCTTTTCCCATCAGTGCTTGATGACGCCGACAAGGCCGGCCAGAAGATCGCCGAGTTCGCGATCACGCATTTTGCAGACCCGCCAGCACAGTAAGGACCATTCCAACACCGCGCGACCCCGCTCTTACGAATGGTTCGAATTCAGCCCTTCGATCGGCCGGCCGATGGCGAGATTCTGACGAAGTTTGGGATCGAGCCGTTCGGCATAGGCATGATCGGGTGCAGCACCCAGCGCATCCAGCATCTTGGAGAAGAAACAGCGTGCTGCCGCTGCCGCGGTCACGTCGAAGATCTCCGCGTCGCTCAGTTGGAGGCGCTTCAAGCCATCGATGTCCTGCTGAGTCACCGAGGTGGCATCGCGCGCCACCTTGGCGGCAAAGTCCATAATTGCCCGCTCGACGGCATCGATGGGCGCTTTTTCGCTGCCACCGGCGACTGCCGAAAGACTGTCGTTGGTAAAGCCGTCGCGCAGCAGCGCGGAGCCATGCGCCAGCATACAATAGGACGACTTGAGCTCCCTGGCCGCCGCCAGCGTCACCAGTTCATAACGCCGCTGGCTCATATGGCCGCGAATGCTGGCAAGCAGCGTTCCCCAGTGCTCCATCACCTCGGGCCGGTGGCCGAAGGCGCGGTACATATTCGGCAGATAGCCGTAGCTCGCTTCGGCCGAAGCGTACATCGAGGCCGTCTTCTCGCTGGCGGAAGCATCTGGGGTACGAATGAAGGCCATGGTACGATCCTCCCTTGATCCACTGGGAGAATAGAGCGGCATCCGGCGACATCAATCTGCCCACCCATCGCTTTCCGCAAAATGGATGCCTGGTGCCTCAGCCGGCCGTTTGGCTCTGCCGCTGGCGGTAGAATGGCAGGATATGGTGTTCCGTCAGCCGCGCCATGATGATCTCGCCCGGTTCAGACGGCGATATCCAGCGGACCTCCTCGATCTCCGCCGTTGCTTTGATATCGTTGTCCTTCACTTGCAGCAGGAAGACCTCGGCAACAACGAGATGATCCGGCTCGTTGGCGGCTAGCGCCTGGAATTGCCCCAGGAATTCGAGTTCGGCAGCCCTCGCGGTGACGCCGATTTCCTCCGAGAGCTCTCGTGTCAGGGCTTGCTCGGGCGTCTCTCCCGGCTCGATCTTGCCACCCGGCTGCATGAAGGCCGTAGTGCCGTGCTTGCGCACCAGAAGTGTGTGACCGTCGCCCCGCAACAGGAGGGCGGCCGATATTCTGATCGTCTCCATCATGCGCAAATCTGACCGGATTCGCTGCCGCAATTCAACTGCCGTAGTCGGATCGGCCGTTTGTCAAAACCCGCCTGACCGCCTATATCAGCGGCTCAGTAACAGGAAGTGGATGTGACAATGTTCCAGGCGGCGTCGATCGAAGTGGACAACAAGGCCGAGTTCTATCGAGAGCTTGCCCAGCAGCTGCAGGGTCTGCTCGAAGGCGAGCCGGATATGATCGCCAACGCCGCCAACACTTCGGCCCTGATGTACCAGATGATGCCCGATCTCAACTGGGCAGGCTTCTACCTGCTGAAGGGTGAGGAACTCGTGCTCGGACCGTTCCAGGGCAAGCCTGCCTGTGTGCGCATCCCCATCGGCCGCGGCGTTTGCGGGACGGCAGTCAAGGAGCGCGCCTCCATTCTGGTGGAAGATGTCCATGCGTTTCCCGGCCATATCGCCTGCGATGCCGCATCCCGCTCCGAGCTCGTCGTTCCCATCAGGAACGGCGATGAGATTGTCGGCGTCATCGATCTCGACAGCCCGATACCCGCCCGTTTCGATGCCGAAGACCAGGCTGGCATCGAGCGCCTGGCGGAAATCTTTGCTGCGGCAACCCGCTTCTGAGCGGACTGGTGTGGCGACGATCCGTCGCTGCGTTTCCGTCGGATTTGATCGTGTATTCACCTTCGGGGAAATCGTGCTAGGTCACTGATCGAACGACGATTGCGTTCAGGTGCGCTGGTTGTTGGAGAGAACCATGAAGAAGCTGATCAACGATCCTTCCACCGTCGTAAGGGAAATGTTGGAAGGGGTCGTGGCGCTCAGCCCGGCAACCATATTGCTGGCCGACGAAAATGTCGTAATCCGGTCCGATCTTCCTGAACCTGCCAAGCGTAAAGTCGCCGTTCTCTCGGGCGGCGGCAGCGGCCACGAGCCTGCGCATGCCGGCTATGTCGGCAGCGGCATGCTGACGGCGGCGGTTGCTGGCAATGTCTTCACCTCGCCGAGCACCGATGCCGTTCTGGCCGGCATCATGGCCGCAAGCGGCCCGGCCGGTGCGCTGCTCATCGTCAAGAACTATACGGGCGACCGTCTGAATTTCGGCCTTGCGGCGGAACTGGCGCGCGCGGAAGGAATTCCCGTCGAGATCGTCGTTGTTGCCGATGACGTAGCGCTCCGGGAAACCGTTCCCGCCGACCGCCGCCGCGGCATCGCCGGCACGGTTCTGGTGCACAAGCTTGCCGGTGCTGCCGCCGAGCAAGGCCTGCCACTGGAGGAAGTGGCCCGCATCGCCCGGTCAGCATCCGAACAGCTCTCATCCATGGGCATTTCACTTGGGTCTTGCACCCTGCCGGCAGTCGGGAAACCCGGCTTCTCTCTCGGCGAACAGGAGATCGAAGTCGGTCTCGGCATCCATGGCGAACAGGGTGTTCGCCGCATGCCGATCGCACCGGTCGACCAGCTCGTCTCGCTCGTCCTGGAAACGATCGAAGCCGATGGCAAGCTCAAGAAGGGCGACCGTGTCGTCCTGCTGGTCAATGGTCTTGGCGCAACCCCGCCGATGGAATTGTCAATAGTCGCGCGTTCCACACTCGCTTTACTTGAAGGCAAAGGCGTCACGGTCGAAAGGGCTTGGGCCGGCACGCTCCTGTCCGCCCTGGACATGCCGGGTTTCTCGCTCTCCATCCTGCATGTCGATATCAGGTCGCTTGAACTGATCGATGCACCGACGTCTGCAAGTGCATGGCCCCGAAGCGGGGCGGTCAATCGCATCCGAGTACTTCCCTCGTTGAGATCAGCTGAAAGCCCACCCGAATCCCGCACGATTACCGCCGCCGGCAAGCAACTTCAGAAGACAGCGCAGGCTGTGGCAAACGCGTTGATCGCCGCAGAAGCGCATCTGACCGAACTCGACAGCATCACCGGCGATGGCGATCTTGGCGCCAGCATGAAACGCGGTGCCGAAGCCGTTCTCGCACTTCCCGATGCCGCCTTCGCGGATGTCGGAAGCGGATTGATGGCGATGGGCGATGCTCTCAGACGCGCAATCGCCGGCAGCTCCGGACCGTTCTATGCCACCGCCCTGATGCGCGCATCACGCCAGCTCGCAGGCATTGAGACCCCGACATCAGTCGAGATGGCCGAGGCCTTCTCCGCCACCGTCCAGGCCGTCTCCGATCTCGGCGGCGCAAAGCCCGGTGACCGGACGATGATCGATGCCTTGCGCCCCGCCGCAGATACCTTCATCGCAAGCCTGACAAAGGGCCAGCCGACCCGTGACGCATGGCAGGGGGCCGTTGCCGCCGGCATTGCCGGAGCGGAAGCCACGAAGGCGATGCGGCCGAAATTGGGCCGCGCAAGTTACCTCGGCGACCGCGCCCTCGGTCATCCGGATGGCGGAGCTGTAGCGGTTACGGTTTGGCTCAAGGCGATTGAGGCGGATTGATTGAGCGCCTAGAAGGCGAAACCTCTGGCAAGCATAGCCAGGGGAAAGATAGCAGCCGAAAACAGCAGGATGATATTGTACCACCGCGAGTACCACGGAAAGGTGCCGCCGCTTGGAAGCGATTTCGCGACACGATAGCCGAGAACGGCGCCGAACGAATGCCAGGCAAGAACCACAAGCGTCCCGTAGGCGCCTGGAATTGAAAGCCTGATAAAGAGCCAGATCAGCGCTGCGGACACCGAGACGCCACCGACGAAATAGGCGATTGCCATCAAACCGCGGCCAAGATAGGCCATCACGACGTCAGGGCCGAATATCAAGCCGATAACTGCAGCGCAGTCCGGACGGCGGCTACGCAATGCTTTGAAAATTTGCATGAAAGTCCCGGCGAAAAAGCGATGGTTCGCAATTGAGTTTCAGAGGCTGACTTTTCGTAAGTTGTATTGGATGCTGCAAAAAACACCAGCCGCCTCCCGGCAGTCGCCAGAAGCTCAAGGCTGGACGGTCGATCTCAGCAGACTGCGCAAATGACGAAATCTTGATCGACAGCGCTGTTCTCGGAACTCCGGCCCGGCCTATTTCTTTAGCCGACACTGATATGCGCTGCATTCCGGTGTCGCCGATTATCGGTATGGGGGTAGATCAAATGTCTCAATTTCGAAAACTGCTGGTCATTGGATCAGCTGTCATCGTGGCAATCATCGCTTCGTCCTGCACGACCAGCTCGGATAGTTCGATACAAACCGGTTCGATCGGGTATGGGCCCCAAAGCACCGACTTTGGGCTCCGACCGGCGTGCCTCGGCGGATTTGGCAACGATCGCCCTTGCAGCTACTAGCGAGAGGCGCGGTTCTGCCCCGCGGGCCCCGAATAGGCTCACGGAAAAAGTGATGCAATAGGACGCAGGACTTTATGACTGCGGGGCCTCGCATATTATTGACAATAAGATAGGTTACGCGAAATCAGTCATTGCCTGATTGTACGAAGCCGACCTCAATTTTGGGGCGGCAGATTTTATGAGTTTTGGGAGATATGTGATGGAATATCGTCGTTTGGGAAAATCGGGTCTGAAGGTGAGTGAGTTCTCTTTCGGATCGTGGGTCACTTTCGGTAAGCAGGTCAATGGCGGCGACGCTGTCGATCTCATGAAGCTCGCCTACGACAGCGGGATCAATTTCTTCGACAATGCCGAAGGATATGAAAGCGGCAAGTCCGAAATCGTCATGGGCGAGGCGCTGAAGTCGCTCGCCTGGAGCCGCGACAGCTACGTCGTCTCGAGCAAGGTTTTTTGGGGTGGTCAGAAGCCGACGCAACGCGGCCTGTCGCGCAAGCATGTGACGGACGCCTGCCACGCAGCTCTCAAGCGGCTTCAGGTCGACTATCTCGACCTCTACTTCTGCCACCGCCCGGATATTGATACGCCGATTGAGGAGACGGTCCGCGCGATGCATGATCTCGTCGCCCAGGGCAAGGTGCTCTACTGGGGCACGTCGGAATGGTCCGCACAGCAATTGACGGAAGCCTACGCCGTCGCACGCGACCTGCGTATCACGCCGCCAACCATGGAGCAGCCGCAGTACAACATCTTCGAACGTCAGAAAGTCGAAGCTGACTACCTCCCGCTCTACGACCTGATCGGCCTCGGCACCACGATCTGGTCACCGCTCGCCTCGGGCGTCCTGACCGGCAAATACAATGACGGCGTGCCGGCCGACAGCCGCATGAACCTGCCCGGCTACGAATGGCTGAAGGAAAAATGGTCCACCGACGCCGGCCGCGCCCAACTGGACCAGGTTCGCCAGCTTGCCAAGCTCTCGAACGAGATCGGCCTGTCGATCACCCATCTTGCCCTCCTCTGGTGCCTTGCCAACAAGCACGTCTCGACCGTCATCCTCGGCGCATCGCGCTCAAGCCAGCTGCAGGACAATCTCGCGGCCCTCTCGCACAAGGATAAGGTGACATCAGATGTGCTGGAGCGGATCGACAGCATCGTCGGAAACAAGCCGGAAGCACCGCGCCGCTTCTAGGCAAGGCTAGGCTATCCAGATCAAGCATCTGGCTCTTATCGTTGTTCCAATAGGAAAATGGCCGGACCCGTTGGTTCGGCCATTTCATTTTTACTGCGCTTCGTTGACCGCGCGTCAGGACGAGTGGCGGCCCGGTTTATCGCGCCAACCGGTCTCTCATGCATGCGCCGTGGAATGGGTTGATGATTTCATTGTGGCCAAGAACCTGTTTTGAACTCGTTGACCGGACACTGCGGTCCTGCCTTGCGACGCTATTACAATAAAGGGCAGATTCGGACGGAAAATATATCTGTCACAGGCTGATGGTTACGGTTGTTCCTGTCGGATTGCCGTCGAGAGCTACGCTCCCTCGGTGACGGGTCACGATCTGCTTCACGATGCTCAACCCGAGGCCGGCACCCGTGCTCCGCGGTGTGACCCTGTAGAATGGTTCGAACACGAGGTCTCGATGCGGTGCTGGAATGCCGGGGCCCTCGTCCGAAACCGAGATGCCTCCACGTTCGGACACGCGCACCGATATCGTGCCGGCATTTCCGCCATGGTCGATCGCATTGCGCACAAGGTTGCCTATCGCGCGTGACATGGCCGACGGACTTACCACGCGATAAAGCTCGTCCACTTCAGTGTCGAACGAGATCTCATATCCGCTTCTGAGGGCAAGCGGGGCTTGGTCGGCGACGACGTTCCTGGCGACTTCCACTAGGTCGGCTTGTTCAAACGGCTCCGGGGACTGCTCGCTTCGCTCGAAGTCGAGCAATTGCTCCGCCGTCTCCCGCAGGCGCCCGATGTCATCCATCATGGTGTCACGCGTGCTTCCTTCCAGGGTCGTATCGATACGCGTCTGCATGACGGCAATCGGCGTGCGGAGCTCGTGTGCGGCGTCGATGAGAAAACGTTCTCTGGCTGCGAACTGCTGCTCGAGGCGCTCTAGGACGGAATTGAACGCATGGATAAGCGGAACGACCTCGCTCGGAACCCGATCCACCGGCAGCCGGGATCCTGGCTGGCGAGGGTCGATCTCCGGAGCTTTCTGTACGACGTGGCTCAGCCCTAAGAGCGAACGCCTGACCAGTCGCGGCACGGCGAAGAAGAGGGCGGGCAGCGTAACCGCGAGCAGAGGCACGTAGATCGGATATGCGCTGCCGAGTATCGCAAGGAATGTCGACTCGCTTCCGTTGCGACCGCCATAAAGCACCCGGATCTCGGTCTTATTGATCTCAAAGTCGTCGACTGAAGCCGGCACCGGGCCACTTGCCGACGTGCCGCGAATGTCGGCGTCCTTGATAAGCGGCACGAACTTGGTGAGCTGTGTGTACGCAGGCGGAATATTCCCATATGCCACAGCCGTTCCGTCTGGGGCCGCAGCGTAGAAAAAGAGATTGGGGGTATCATTCTTCAACGCTGCGAGCTCTTCGCTGTCCTTGATGCGAAGTCCTTGTCCAGGTTCGTAGTTCAAGGACCCTTCCAGGGCATTCAGAAGCCGGCGCTGCATACCGACGTTCGGAGAATGGATCATCGCCCCATAGATGCATAGACCGACGATCTCCGATGCCGTGATGACGACGAATGGCACGCTGAGCTGCCAGCTCAGTCTCCACCACAGCGACGACGTATTCGGAAATCGCATCAATGTTCCTTCAGCAGGTATCCGACCCCGCGGATGTTGTGGATGGACACGCCGGCGTCCGCGTCAGTTAAGCGTTTTCTCAGTCGCGATACATGGGCATCCAGCGCGTTGGATTGGATCGTCTCCTCGTAATTGTAGATTTCGGTTTCCAGCACCGATCTGAGGACGGTCTTGCCTTTTCGCTTTGCAAGGGTAACGAGCACCATCAGCTCTCGACGAGGCAGGTCGAGCTGCAGTTCGCCGACCATGACGTCCATCCGGATCGGATCCACGGTCATCCGCCCCAGGACTATGGACGGCTCCGCCAAGGCCGACGGGCGTCGCATGACAGCGCGCAGTCGAGCGAAAAGCTCCTCCATCAAAAACGGCTTGCCCAGATAGTCGTCGGCGCCGAGATCGAGGCCCGCTACTCTTTCCTTCGGTTCGTTTCTGGCAGTCAGGACGATGACCGGCGTTACGACGCTGGAGCTTCGTAGCCAGGGAATGAATGTGATGCCGTCGCCGTCCGGCAGACGTCTGTCGAGCACGATCGCATCGTAGGTCTGTTGTCGAGCCAGTTCGATTGCATCCCCAAGAAGAGCGGTGTGATCCACCGCTATGCCCTTCTTAGTGAGCGAGGCCGCAATCGCTTCCGCCAGCCTTGTCTCGTCTTCGACCAACAGGATCTTCATGTCTCGTCCACCTTTGCGATCCTATCTTCACGACGACCATTGCGACAGGATTACGGCGTGAGCGTTTCGAACGAGGGAAGTCATGGGTCGCGACGAATTGGATAAACGAGATCGCACGATCGTCCGCCTTTCGCCACAAGAGCATTGGCCGTTACTCGTTCCCGCGATGATCTGAGCCTGGCAAATCCCATGAGATTGCCAATCGCCTCTGAACAAAAAACTCCAGGCGCCTGCGCACCTGGAGTTGATTTCTGATTGGTCTGTTCTGAAGGAAATCGGACCTCTGTCCGAGCGGATCAGTTTTCGATTGGCTGCAATGAAGGCTGTTCTCTTCTTATTGCTCAATCGAAAGATGTAAATTCACCCTTTTCTTCAAATGCCGACCGGATTTAGCTGCGCGGAAACCTGAATTTTCCCGAAGAAATCAGCTGCAGCCGCTSGTCGCRCCGCAWGTGTCRCACTTCTCACAAGTCCCGTTGCGCACCATCGTGAAGTTCTGGCACTCGGAGCACATGTTGCCCGTGTAGCCCTGCATGATCGAGCGGGCGCGGCGTTCGGCTTCCATCTTCTTGGCTTCCGTCTTGGCCGAGGCAGCGTCGGCTGCGGCCTTGTCGGAGAAGAGGGCGGTTGCCTCGGTGCCGGTTTCCTCGATCACCTCTTCGGCGATCTCCTCGGTCAGTTCCTTGGCACGCTCCTCATAGTCGCGCTTGAAGGCGACGATTTCGGAGGTGGAGATGGCCACTGTCGGCTCCAGCTTGCGGGCTGCTGCCCCCGCAAAGGAGGTTACCGAGCCGATCGAGGAGGCGCGGGCAGGGGCTGCCGTTGCCGCGCCCTTGGGCTCGCCGGCCTGGCGTTCGCCGCCGGTGCCGGGAACGAGCGTCGGCTTGTAGCCGCGGGTCCAGCCGGTGGAGAGCAGGTTCGTCTTGCCTTCCTGGATGCCCTTGCCGAGCGCGGTGTTGGAGAAATCAGACGTATCGACATGGGCAAGATCGTGACGGCCGAGATAGGAAACGGCGAGTTCGCGGAACACGTAGTCGAGGATCGACGTGGCGTTCTTGATCGCGTCGTTGCCGATGACGATGCCGGCAGGCTCGAACTTGGTGAAGGTGAAGGCCTCCACATATTCTTCCAGCGGCACGCCATATTGCAGGCCAAGCGAGATGGCGATGGCGAAGTTGTTCATCATCGCACGGAAGGCGGCGCCTTCCTTGTGCATGTCGATGAAGATCTCGCCGATACGGCCGTCACCGAATTCGCCGGTGCGCAGGTAGACCTTGTGACCGCCGACGGCAGCCTTCTGGGTGTAGCCCTGACGGCGGTTCGGCAGCTTCTCGCGCTCGCGGGAAACACGCTCGATCACGCGCTCGATGATCTTCTCGGTGACCGTCACGGCCTGGGCCGCTGCCGGCTGCTGGATCAGATCCTCAAGCGCATCCTCATCGTTATCGTCCTCGATCAGCGAGGCGTTGAGCGGCTGCGACAGCTTGGAGCCGTCACGGTAGAGGGCGTTTGCCTTCAGGCCAAGCTTCCAGGAAAGCATGTAGGCGTTCTTGCAGTCCTCGACCGTTGCCTCGTTCGGCATGTTGATCGTCTTGGAGATCGCGCCGGAGATGAAAGGCTGGGCAGCCGCCATCATGCGGATGTGGCTCTCAACCGAGAGGTAACGTTTGCCGATCTTGCCGCAAGGATTGGCGCAATCGAAAACCGGCAGGTGCTCGTTCTTGAGGAAGGGTGCACCTTCCAGCGTCATTGCACCGCAGACGTGGATGTTGGCAGCCTCGATGTCCTTCTTCGAGAAGCCGATATGGTCGAGCAGGCTGAAGCTCATGTCGCTGAGCTGCTCGTCGGAGACTTTCAGGGTCGTCTTCAGGAAGTCGGCGCCGAGCGTCCACTGGTTGAAGACGAACTTGATGTCGAAGGCGCTCTTGAGAGCAGCGTTGACAGCTTCCACCTTCTCGTCAGTGAAGCCCTTGGCCTTCAGTGTCGAGGGGTTGATGGCCGGCGCCTGGTTCAGGTTGCCGTGGCCGACTGCATAGGCTTCGATCTCGGCGATCTGGCTTTCGGAATAGCCGAGCGTGCGCAGCGCATCCGGAACGGCGCGGTTGATGATCTTGAAGTAGCCGCCGCCGGCCAGCTTCTTGAACTTTACCAGAGCGAAGTCAGGCTCGATGCCGGTCGTGTCGCAATCCATGACGAGGCCGATCGTGCCGGTCGGTGCGATAACCGAGACCTGCGCGTTGCGGTAGCCGTGCTTTTCGCCGAGTTCGAGCGCCTTGTCCCAGGCAGCCTTCGCATGGGCGACGAGATCCTGGTCCGGGTTTTCCGAATGGATCAGCGCGACCGGGTTGACCGAGAGGGCCTCATAGCCGGTGTTTTCGCCATGGGCGGCGCGGCGGTGATTGCGGATGACGCGCAGCATGTGCTCGCGGTTCGGTGCGAAATTCGGGAATGGCCCGAGTTCGGCAGCCATCTCGGCAGATGTCGCATAGCAGACGCCGGTCATGATCGCCGTCAGTGAGCCGGCAATGGCGCGGCCCTCGGCGCTGTCATAGGGGATGCCAGTCGACATCAGCAGGCCGCCGATATTGGCGTAGCCGAGGCCGAGCGTGCGGTATTCGTAGGAAAGCTCAGCGATGCGCTTCGACGGGAACTGCGCCATCATGACCGAGACTTCGAGCACGACGGTCCACAGACGAACGGCATGTTCGTAGTCGCCGATATTGATGCGCTTGGTTGCCTTGTCCTTGAACTGCAGCAGGTTCAGCGAGGCGAGGTTGCAGGCTGTGTCGTCGAGGAACATGTATTCCGAGCACGGGTTCGAGCCGCGGATCGGGCCGCCGGCCGGCGAGGTGTGCCAGTCGTTCATCGTCGTGTTGAAGTGGATGCCCGGATCGGCCGATGCCCAGGCGGCATAGGAAATCGTTTCCCAGAGATCGCGGGCCTTCAGCGTCTTCATCACCCGGCCGTCCTTGCGGGCGGTCAGGTTCCAATCGCCATCTTCTTCGACAGCGCGCAGGAAGTTGTCCTTGATCGAGACGGAGTTGTTGGAATTCTGGCCGGAGACGGTGAGATAAGCTTCCGAATCCCAGTCCGTGTCGTAGGTCTTGAACTCCATGTCCTTGTAGCCCTGGCGGGCAAACTGGATGACGCGCTGGACGTAGTTTTCCGGAACCTGGTCCTTCTTGGCAGCGCGGATTTCGCGCTTCAGGGCAGGGTTCCTGGTCGGGTCGAAGCAGTCACCGTTGTCGCCTTCGCAATTGACGCAGGCCTTCATGATCGCCTTCAGATGCTGGGCGACAACCTTGGAGCCGGTCACGAGGGCAGCAACCTTCTGCTCTTCCTTGACCTTCCAGTTGATATATTCCTCGATATCGGGATGGTCGATGTCGACGACAACCATCTTGGCCGCGCGGCGCGTGGTACCACCAGACTTGATGGCGCCAGCAGCGCGGTCGCCGATTTTCAGGAAGCTCATCAGGCCGGAAGAGCGGCCGCCGCCGGAAAGCTTTTCGCCTTCGCCGCGCAGCATGGAGAAGTTGGAGCCGGTGCCGGAACCGTACTTGAACAGGCGCGCTTCACGCACCCAGAGGTCCATGATGCCGCCTTCGTTGACGAGGTCGTCTTCAACGGACTGGATGAAGCAGGCATGCGGCTGCGGATGCTCGTAGGCAGACTTGGACTTGGTGATCTTGCCGGTGAAGGGATCGACGTAGAAGTGGCCCTGTCCGGGACCATCGATGCCGTAGGCCCAGTGCAGGCCGGTGTTGAACCACTGCGGGGAGTTCGGGGCAACGCGCTGCGTGGCGAGCATATAGGCAAGCTCATCCTTGAACGCTGCTGCATCTTCCTCGGAAGAGAAATAGCCACCCTTCCAGCCCCAATAGGTCCAGGTGCCGGCGAGGCGATCGAAGACCTGACGCGCATCGATTTCCGAGCCGGTCTGTTCGTCCTTCGGCAGGTCCTTCAGCGCAGCGTCGTCGGCAACGGAGCGCCACAGGAAGGAGGGGACACTGTTCTCCTCGACCTTCTTCAGGCGGGCAGGGACACCGGCCTTGCGGAAATATTTCTGTGCCAGAACGTCGGTGGCGACCTGGGAAAACTGCGCGGGAACTTCAATGTTTTCGAGGCGGAAGACGATCGAGCCGTCCGGGTTCTTGATCTCGCTCGTCGCTTTGCGGAATTCGATATCCGCATAGGCGCCCTGACCAGCCTTCGTAAACCGACGTTCGATGCGCATGTTCTTAACCTCTTGTTGGCACCCGAAAGGGCGCAAAATTCCCGTCCGGCTACGCGTTGTCCCTTCGCGCGGCCAGTGCTCGTTCCGTCTTGTGACAGGATTGTCATCCGGAGATGATTTTCCTGTATCTTGTGGTGAGGCTGGCTGCAAACGCTAAATATAGTGTTAACAGCTTATTTTTACCAGTCCCCGATGTCGCTTTTTGAGGCCGGGAATAAGGCGCAGAAATGCCTTCGGATGTCACCGCTCTTGGCGGTCCAACACCCTGATTCTGCGTTCAATTTTCCTTGGAAGAACCGGTCTCGTTACCTCCGGTTCAGTCGCCGCCGCAACATCTGAAACATTAAGTTTGAAACCGCTGATTCCGTCAAGGGGTGGAACGTAACCGATTGCTAACCACAACATCTTGTGGATGGCCTTGTGAAGACTGGGGAAAGTCTGGGGAAGCCTGAAAATACAAGGGCTTGCGCCGCTGCTCGGGCAAGGGAAAGGCCGGAATGTTAAAAAAATCGGCTGCGGCAAAAGTTAGGATGGCTTTTGCGACGCAAATGCGCATGGCGATTCGTTGAAGGAAATCAGCACTTTCTAGAGGGCGTCGATGGCAATCGTGACGGTCGCCGTGCCGATCGGCTTGCCCATCTCGTCGGTGATCACGAAGCTTGCCTGAGTCTCCAGAAGCTGGGTCGACTCGTCGCGCTCGGCCCGGCTGATATAGATCTCCTGCGAACCGCGGGCGAAGGTTTGGAGAAACTTGTCCTCATCGCCCTGCCAGTAATCCGTCGTGATGGTGCTCTGGCCGACATTCAGCCCGTGACAGTCGGTGACGAAGAATTCGAGGATCGTTCCCTGCGAATCATCCTGTTTTGATTTGAGATAATGCGAGACGGATTTCTCCATCAGCGCCTTGACCATCTGGAAATCGCCCTGGGCGACCTCCGCTTGGTAGGTTTCGTCCAGCACTCGCATGTCCATCTCGCTGACATCGCCGAATTTGGCGTTCTGCTCCTCGATTGCCTTCACGACGACCGGCGCCTCGACGATCGGCCGGACGAGCGTTTCGACATATTCACGCACGACGCTGATATAGGCCGGCTCGGCCCCGGCAGGCGTATAAGGAAACAGGCAGCCGATCAGCCCGAGGGCCGCTGCCGTTCGAATCTTGCCCCAGCATGCCATTGCGCTTCCCCAACCGCATTCAGCCCCACTTTACATCCGGTCTTTACGACCGGTAGTTGCCTGACGTTATGCTAATAAAATAAAATGGACGTTACCGAGCAGGGGCTGGAATCCGCTATCGGGGAGACAAATATTGGGACAATTTTCGGTCGTAAAACCGGAGGTTGCTCGCGTCGGCAGCTGTTAGCCGCGAGCACCCTTGGCGATCGGCTCCTGGTAGGTGAAGCCCATATCCCAGGGGAAGTAGATCCAGGTGTCCTGGCTGACTTCGGTGATAAAGGTGTCGACCGTCGGCACGCCCTTGGGTTTGGCGTAGACGCAGGCAAAATGCGCATTCGGCAGCATGCCGCGCACTTGGGCGGCTGTCTTGCCGGTATCGGTAAGGTCATCGACGACGAGTACGTCTTCACCGCCGTTTTCCATCAGTTCAGGCGCGATGCCCTTGAGCAGCACCATGTCGCCCTGGTTGACGTAGTCATGATAGGACGCGACGCAAACCGTCTCGATGAGGCGGATGTTCAGCTCGCGCGAAATGATCGCCGCCGGAACGAGGCCGCCACGGGTGATACAGACGATCGCCTTGAACTCCTGGCCGAGGCCGGCGAGCCGCCAGGCAAGCGCACGCGCATCGCGGTGGAACTGATCCCAGGAAACGGGAAAGGCTTTATCGGGAAGGGACATCGGGCTGCTCCGCGGCATGAAGAAACGACACGCCGTTTGCCGGCGACCGAGTGAATATCGGCTGGCAAAACGCAAATCGCGCAGCCGGAACTGCGCGATGGATGCCGAAGCCTGATATCATCGGTCGCCGCAATTAGCGGGATTTGGAGGCAAAAGGCAAGAGCGGCCTTAACGCGAGAGCAATGTCAGCGCCGTCATGGAATGCAAAAGCGTCCTTGTCGTACCGCCGAAGATCGCCTGCCAGAGCCAGGAATGCGTGTAGGCGCCCATGACCAGGAGGTCGATGCTGTCGTCCGAAAGCCGGTTCTCGATGACATGTGAGGTGTTCTTGTCGCCGCTTGCGGCGGTGGCAAGCGTCACATTCACGCCGTGGCGGGCAAGCGTTGCGGCGATCTCGGCGCCGGCCATCGTCGCCGATTGTGTCGCTGTCTCGGCCGGATCGACGGAGAAGATTTCCACGGCTTCGGCAGCCTTCAGGATCGGCAGGGCATCGAAGGTGGCGCGCGTCGCTTCCTTCGAGCCATTCCAGGCAATCAGCACGCGCTTGATCGGCTTCGGCTGGCGGATGATGTAAGGGATCATCAGTACCGGGCGTCCGCTTTCGAACAGGAATTCGTCGACATTCACGTGGCTGTCGGAGGGTCTTGCGGGATCGGCCTGCGAGGCGATCAGCAGGTCGGCACTGCGCGCGCTTTCGATCAGCGATCCCGAGCCATATCCCGTCGACGTCGCAAAGGCGCGCCATTCGAAGGAAACACCGGTAGCCTCCGCACGGGCGCGGAATATCCGCTCGACCGCGATAGTCTCTGAATGGGCCATGTCCTGAAGCGCCTGCACGGCGACGGGATCGGGAATTTCCATCGGCGCGACCAGCGGCACGGCGGCAATCGTTTCGGCATGCAGGCCGATCACATGGGCGCCGCTTTCAGCGGCAATGGCAAAGGCGAAATCGGCGACGGCGCCGCTATTGTCTGCTGTATCCAGAATGGCAAGAATGGTTTTATAAGACATATCAATTCTCCTTTGCGGCTGAAATGATGGTCCGCGAGGAAGGGAATGCGCCGGAATGCGCTGCGGTTCCTTGACCATGATCAAGACCGCACACAGTCCTCACGCGTCCGCCGAATGGTTTTCGGCAATGTCCTTCCTGCGTCTGATATCCTCGATCATGGCCCGCACGTCCGCACCTGCAGCCTCGATCACATCCTGCGAGCGGCCGCGCACCACGATCTCCGTTGAAAATTTCTGCCCCACGTAACGCGGATAGGAGCCGATGCTGGTTTCCGGATGCGCTTTCTGGATCGCCGCCAGCGGTGTGCCGATCTCGCCTTCGCCATAGGGGCAGGCGATAGCGAGGGAGAGGACAGGCGTGCCCGTCTTCAGCGTCGGCAGCACATTGTCGACCATGGCCTGGAAGACCTGTGGGACACCCGCCATGACATAGACATTGCCGATGATGAAGCCGGGCGCGGTCGATACCGGATTGGCGATATGGGCAGCACCACGCGGCATGCGGGCCATTCGCTGGCGGGCCTCGGTGAATTCCATCTCCCGGCGCTTGTACATTTCGGCAAGCAGCACCATCGCCGCCGCATCATGCTCGCAGGGAACGCCAAAGGCCTTGGAGACGGCATCTGCGGTGATATCGTCATGCGTCGGCCCGATGCCGCCCGACGTGAAGACATAGTCGTATTTGCCGCGAAGTGCGTTCAGCGCCTCGACGATTGCATCCTCCTCGTCGGCGACGATGCGCACCTCCTTCAGGTCGATGCCCGAAATAGTCAGCATATCGGCGAGATGGCCGATATTCTTGTCCTTGGTGCGGCCGGAAAGAAGCTCGTCGCCGATGGCTAGCATGGCGGCGGTAACGACAGTCTCATTGCTCATGGGGATATTTCCGTGGTGTGAAGCTTGAAAATAGGTAGCGCCGTTTGGCCAGTTTGCAAACGGCAAAGCGAAGCAGCTCAAGGGTCGAAACCGAAACCTCAAGTGAAATTTCGTCTACAGGCGGTGAACAGTGAGTTCTTGCGCGCAGGGCTATATTGAACCGGATGCGCTGGTAGAACGGTCGCGGTTACGAATTTCAATCAATCCTTGATGGAGATAACAATGGCGAAGATTCTCGTCCTCTACTACTCGGCTTATGGCCACATCGAAACCATGGCTTATGCCGTGGCGGAAGGTGCGAAGTCCGCCGGCGCTGATGTCGTCGTCAAGCGCGTTCCGGAACTGGTTTCCGAAGAAGTCGCCAAGGCTTCCTACTACAAGCTCGATCAGGCAGCGCCGATCGCCACCGTCGATGAACTGGCTGACTACGACGCGATCATCGTCGGCTCCGGCACGCGTTTCGGCACGGTCACTTCGCAGATGCGCAATTTCTGGGACCAGACCGGTAGCTTGTGGTTCACCGGCAAGCTCGTCGGCAAGCTCGGCTCAATGTTCACCTCGTCCGCCACGCAGCACGGCGGCCAGGAATCGACGATCCTCGGCTTCGTCCCGACCTTCCTGCATCACGGCATGGCCTATGTCGGCCTTCCCTATGCCTTCCAGGGTCAGATGGGCACGGAAGAAGTCAAGGGCGGCTCGCCCTACGGCGCATCCACCATCACCAACGGCGACGGCTCCCGCCAGCCTTCGGCAATCGAACTCGAAGCTGCCAAGTATCAGGGCGCGCACGTCGCCAAGATCGCTGCAAAGCTCGCCTGAGTTCAATCTAGAACTTTCTACAAGACGGCGGTCCTTTTGGGCCGCCGTTTTATTTTGGGACAGTGTTTACCAGACAGGTTTTTCCGCCACCCACAGAGCCGCGCAAACATTTTCTTGACGAATCCGCCTAAGTCGTTGATCTGGACGGCGCGCGAGCGTGGCGAAACTGGTAGACGCAAGAGACTTAAAATCTCTCGGCCTTAGGCTATACGGGTTCGATCCCCGTCGCTCGCACCATCTTCATAAACGTGTTCGAATGTGCTTGTATAGTGTGGATAAACCATAGGCAGCGCTTGTCTATGGCGTCAGTGCTGCAAAAAATATAGGCACTGTGCGGTTGAGTAAGTGTTGTCTTAGTGGGAGTAAGACGATGGTTTACGACTGGGATGGAGCAAAAACGCGGCGCGTCAGGCTCTTCAAGATGAGTGCCTTTCTACTATTGGGAACGGCGGTGGCAGCAGTGCCGCTATTCTTCTGGGCTTTGCAGTTGCGCGGACTCTAGACAGCTTTGAGGGTCCCGAGCCGGTGCTCACGTGCAAGCAGGTCGCGCTTCCGCTTAAAGCCCCAGCGGTAGCCGGAGATCGAGCCGTCCTTCTTGATGACGCGGTGGCACGGAACGAGGACGGCTATGGGATTTGAAGCGATTGCTTCGGTCACGTCTCGGGCATCGCGCGTGCCCAAATTGGCCGCCAGCGCGCCATAATTCGTCGTTTCGCCCATGGGTATGGCACCCAGCATCGACCAGACCTTCGTCTGGTACGGAGTTCCGCGCAGATCGAGCGGAATATTAGGATCAAAGCCAGGGTCCTCGATTGCCTGCTCCACCTTCACAAGGACGTCGCCGAGATCCGTCTGGCCGTCAATGACCTCGTCTTCCGGGAAGCGTAAGCGCAAGGTGTCCTCCATTGCGGAGCGCTGCGAACTGAACTCCAAGGCGACGATCCCCTTGTCGGACATGGCAACCATGAAGTCGCCGAGGGAGCTGATCCCCCATGCAAAGCGGATCACTTCGGGCATTTTTGCCTCCTGTGGAACTGTTTGTATTTGAAGAATAGAAGTTTGCTGTGGTGCAGCCGATCCGGATCTTGCTTTCAAATCGGAAAAGGCACGATGCCGCCTGATGGCTCCGGAGGCATCCGCCGTATCCTTACCGCGCATCGTGGAAAATGATCCCGACGGTGTGGCGCATGCCGGTGCGGATGCGGCTTACGCCATGGCGCAGGTTCACGCGGTAATTCCCCTTCGAACCCTGTACCGGCCGGTTATGAACGGCGAACGCAACGGCATCGCCGCGGCGAAGAGGGACCACCTCGACGCGGCTTTGCATGCGCGGCCGCTGTTCGGTCAGCACGAATTCGCCGCCGGTGAAATCCTGGCCGGGCTCAGACAGGAGGATCGCAACCTGGATCGGGAACGCGAGATCGCCGTAGAGATCCTGGTGAAGGCAATTGAAGTCGCCTGGAACATACTGCAGCAGAAGCGGTGTGGGACGCATCTGGCTGGCTTCGTGGCACTGTTCGAGAAAAGACGGATGTGCATCGGGATAGCGTTCGTCGATCCCCATGCGAGCGTTCCACTCGTTGGCGACGCCAGCGAGATGCGGATAGAGCACCGTCCGTAAGCCGCCGAGCAGGCCCGGCAGCGGATACTTGAAATAACGGTATTCACCCTTGCCGAAACCATGCCGAGCCATGTGGATGTGACTGCGGAAGTGGCTTTCGTCCGGATAGAGCATCGCGATGCCGCGGCACTCATCCGGCGAGAGGAGGTTTGGCAGGACGGCGCAACCATAATTGTCGAGATCGCCTGCGAGCGACCGCCAGTCGTAGCTGGCTACGCGTGCCTCCGCGGACATGTCTGCAGCGGTCGGGGAGATAGCCGGGGACGGGAGGCTCATGCTATCGCCTCCTTCCGGAGCAGCTCACGCTTGCGTTCGATACCCCAACGATAGCCCGCGAGATCGCCGTCGCTGCGCACGACGCGGTGACAGGGGATCGCCAAGGCAATGGGATTGGCGGCGCAGACCGCGCCGACCGCGCGCGGCGAGGTCTGTGCGCCAACATGACGGGCCAATTCCATATAGGTTGTCGTCTTGCCTGCAGGGATAGCACAAAGCTCCTCCCAAACACGGCGCTGGAATGGCGTTCCGCGCATGTCGAGCGTGAGATGAAGTCCGTCAGGGGGCTTCTTCACGAAGAGGATTACCTTCGCGAGATCATCGTGGACGGCGATCTCGTTTGCGATAAGCTCGGCTTCGGGAAACCGGTTCGCAAGATCATCCGTGAGATCTTCGTCCATATCGCCGATCAGAATGGCGCAGACGCCTCTGTCGCTGCGAGCAACCAGCACCCGGCCCAGGGCGCATTCGCCGATCGCGTAGTAGAGAATGTCGATGCCGGGATTTGCATTCTTTGCAGCGGGTGCAGGCCGCGAGCTGGTGGTGGAAATCATGAGGTTCATTGAACTAACTCCTTCGTTTGTCCTTATGATCGAAACTATCCGCGCGCCGGCCCGCCCGAACTCCGGTCCTTGCTTTCAAATCGGAGTTCTTCTTTTTCAGCATTGGAAAAAAAGCCGAGTGCCGTTACACCCGGCATCGGTCCAGCGACCGTTGGTCCTCATGCAAGGCGGATGATCACCGTCTTTGCCAGCAGGAACGTCTCTCCTGTCGGGAAACAGAGCCGGATGTCTCCATTGGCGAGCATATCCCATTCAGCAAGGCCATCGGTGACCAGCTGATTGAAATACGCCATCACGAGCGATCTGGCGGGATCGGCATGGAAGAGTTCGTCAAACGCATCGGAAGTGGTGTCGGTACCTGAAAGCTGTCGTCTTTTGTTCTTGGCGTCGAATCCATCGTGCGAGACCATATGAAACGTCCTTGCTCCGGCGCCGAACCACTAGAGCGCACCGCGGAAAGTCAGGTTGATGCGCATGCATCTGACGGTCTCATGATGCCCTTCCTTTATTTCGCCACTCCGTGGCGGGTCCGGCGGGACAATGCCTTCAAACAGATCACACATGATCGGATGACTCCGGACCGGACGCTTCCCGGTCGATCAGAGCGCGCTTGCGCTCGACGCCCCAGGCGTAGCCCGAGAGAGCGCCGTCATTGCGAATGACACGATGGCAGGGAATAGCGACGGCAAGCTTGTTCGCCGCGCATGCTCCGGCAACCGCACGTACCGCCTGCGGCGAACCGATCCGTTGAGCGATTTCGGCATAGGATATCGTCTCGCCAACGGGAATTTCCCGGAGCGCCTGCCAGACACGTTGCTGGAAAGCGGTGCCGCGGACATCAAGGGGGAGATCGAGGCCGACGCCCGGCTTCTCGACGAAACCGACGACGCGCGCGACCAGGGCCTCGTAGTCCCTGTTGGCGCCGACCAGACGAGCCTTCGGAAAACGGTCCTGAAGATCGTGGACGAGCTTGTCCGGATCGTCACCCAAGAGGATGGATACAACACCCTTCTTGCTCGAGGCGACGAGGATGGCCCCCAGCGAAGTCTGCCCTACCGCGAACTTGATCTCTTCGTTGACACCACCGGCGCGATACTGCGATGGCGTCATGCCGAGCATGCCGGTCGACTTCTCATAGAAGCGTCCGCTGGAGTTGAAGCCTGCATCATACATCGCCTCCGTGACGGTATTGCCGGAGGCAAGGCCCTCACGGACCTTCTCAGCGCGATGTGCCGAGGCATAATTCTTCGGTGTCAGCCCGGTCACTGCCTTGAATACGCGGTGGAAGTAACTCGGGCTGCGGCCGACCCTGTCAGCCAGTTCTTCAAGCGAAGGCTCTTCCTCGCTCTCCTCAATGATGCGGCACGCCTTCGCGACAAGGGTCGCGTTCTCGTATTCGAGCGACGGTCTTTCCGGATTGCAGCGCTGGCAAGGCCGGAATCCGGTCGCCCTGGCGCTTTCGATGCTGTCATGGAACTGGACATTCCTGGGATTGGCAATCCTGGAGGGACACGAGGGCCGGCAGTAGACGCCTGTCGTCGAAACTGAATACCAGAGATGTCCGTCGGCAGTCTTGTCGCGCTCGACGATACGCGCCCAGCGAGGATCGTCGGCGACTGACAGGATGGCAGCTTTGTGGGCCGTGGTCATGGTTTTATCGCCTCATATGATTGAAGTGATCGTCCTGCAAAATCCGGTCGGACACACTCCTATTCTTGCCTTCAAATCCAAATAGCAGCCACCCGATTTCATCCGAGAGGAGTGCAGTTGCCGACCGGCGTTGATGCCCTGGTTGGTCAAGAGCATCGGAGTGATGCTGTTCAAACGAAAAAGAGGCCCGCGCTGGAAGCGCGAACCTCATCCGACGACCGAAAGTGAATGGCCACGTGCTATGGGGCGGCACGTAGAATGCTTCGATCAGGCAGCCTTCATCAGCCCGAGCTGGGCGAGGGCGGTTACACCGTCATCGAGACCGATCTCCTCGACGATCCTGCCGTCGATCAGCTTCAGCACCGTAGTGCCGGTGAAGTGCATCTTGCGGCCGGTTGCGGCCGGGAGACCGCCGATCAGGAAGTCGTTGAAGGCTGGACCGGTATGGGTGCCGCCGCCCTCCCACTGGCCGACGACATAGTCGCCCTCGGCAATGAGATCGGCCGTGCCCCAGAAGTTGAGATCGGGAAATGCGGCGCGGAAATCGGTCATGAATGCCTTGATGTCGTCATGGCCGCGGCGGGGTTCGTGCAGCGAGTATTTGAGTAGCATGTCGGGTGCCGCAATCTCGTCGACGACGGCAAGATTGACGTCCTTGCCCCAGAATTCGGTGAACCAGCGCACGACGACGGCCTTGTTGTCTTCTTCCTTGCTCATTGAAATGGATCCTCTGATCTGTTTCGGGAGGATCATCGAAACCGCTCGATGACCTGAGCTTGGGAATAGGTGCGTATCGGCCCTGTGGAACTCCGGTTCTTGCCTCGAAATTAAAAGCATACGGACGACGCCAATGCTGAGGTGCCAACTCGAGCTATTGTGCAACGGCTTCACCGGGAACGGCGRTGGCAGCAGTGCCGCTTTTCTTCCGGGTCTTGCAGCTATGTGGGTTCTAACGTCCCCGCCCGTTGTCAGCGTCTGGCAAATTACGCGGCGGCATTCGCCCCGGTTTTCGCTTCACGCCACTTGTTGAAAGCCCAGCCGGCGGCCAGGCCGAGTGCTGCGCCCGCTGCCTTGACGCCTGCATCATGAAGGCGCGCATGCCGCGTCGGCGACAGGTACTGCAGATATTCGATCCCGACCGCACCGAAGATCAGCAGCACAGCAACCGTTTTCCATTGTTTCGGATAAGCAAGGGCAAAAGCCAGCCCTGCCAACAGGTAAGCCGTGGCACGGTCGATGTCAGGTGTTTCGATCGTGTGGGGTCGCAATTCGATCGGCGAAACTGTGACGAACAGGATGAAGGCGAGAAGAAGCCACGCCAGAAGCTTTGTGATCTTGGATGTCATCGTGTCGTCATATTAGCAATTGCTGTACGCCATCAAGTTAAAAGCCGTCCACGTAACCTGGATCTTGGGCCCAATCTGAAGACGCGCTTAAGGAAGCCTTTCATCGGGCGAACCACAAATGGCGCAAACGGGCTTCTTTCCACAAGCGGCCTGTGTCATAGCGACGTCTGGATTTTTGAAGAATGGACGAACGCCCGTGACAAGACACGATGTCGAAGGCGCAGAAGAGGCAATGCGCAGCCTTTTCCCCGCTACGCCGCTGCAGCTCAATGATCACCTTTCCGCCCGCTACGGTGCCGATATCTGGCTGAAGCGCGAGGATCTTTCGCCGGTGCGATCCTACAAGATCCGCGGCGCGTTCAATTTCTTCCGCAAGGCGATTGCCGAAGGTGCGGGCGGCAAGACTTTCGTCTGCGCGTCGGCCGGCAATCACGCGCAGGGCTTTGCCTTCGTCTGCCGCCATTTCGGCGTCCCGGGTGTCGTCTTCATGCCGGTCACCACGCCGCAGCAGAAGATCGACAAGACACGCATGTTCGGCGCCGGTTTCATCACCATCGAGCTCATCGGCGATTTCTTCGACCAGTGCTACAAGGCCGCCCGCGAYCATGTGGAAGCGATCGGCGGCGTCATGGTGCCTCCCTTCGACCACGTCGATATCATCGAGGGACAGGCGACCGTTGCCGCAGAAATCATGCAGCAGCTTCCCGAAGGCACGGTGCCTGACATGGTCGTCCTGCCGGTCGGCGGCGGCGGCCTTGCCGCCGGCATCACCGGCTATCTCGACGGCATCGTCGCGAAATCCGATTTCGTCTTTTCCGAACCTGCCGGCGCGCCGAGCCTGCGCCGCAGCCTCGAGGCCGGGCAGGTGGTGACCCTTCCCAAGGTCGACAATTTCGTCGATGGCGCGGCCGTCGCCCGCATCGGTGACCTGAATTTCGCAGCCCTCAAAGACTTCTCGGCCGAACAGGTCATGCTGATGTCGGAAAACGCCATCTGCGTCACCATCCAGGAGATGCTGAATGTCGAAGGCGTGGTGCTGGAGCCGGCCGGCGCCCTGTCGCTGACGGCGATCGCCGCCATGGACCGGGAAGCCATCAAGGGCAAGACGATCGTTGCCGTCGTCTCGGGCGGCAATTTCGATTTCGAGCGGCTGCCCGATGTCAAGGAAAGGGCCATGCGCTACGCCGGTCTGAAGAAATACTTCATCCTGCGTCTTGCCCAGCGCCCCGGCGCGCTGCGCGATTTCCTCAATCTTCTCGGACCGCATGACGATATCGCCCGCTTCGAATATCTCAAGAAATCGGCGCGCAATTTCGGTTCGATCCTCATCGGCATCGAAACGACGGACCCGGAAAACTTCGCGACGCTGGTCGCCAATTTCGAACGAGCCGGCATGGGCTTCGAGGACATTACCGAAAACGAGATCCTCGCAAACCTGATCATTTGACTTTGCGTCCACTGCACTGCGTGCTAAAGGCGGATTATGGCTTCGTTCCTTTCAAACATTCTTTCGGTATTCTCCGGCGGCGGCAAATCCTCCACCGAGGCAGCTGCGGGTCCTTCCGGTGAACCGCAGCTCTATGGCGATTGCACCATCTATGCGGAGCCGCAGAAGGAAGGCGGCCAGTATCGTCTAGCGGGCCGCATCGAAAAGAAGGTTGGCGAGGACGTTCTCGTGCGCAAGTTCATTCGCGCCGATCTCTTTTCCTCGTCCGATGATGCGATCGAATGCACGGTGCGCAAGGCGCAACAGATCATCGATCAGCATGGCCCCTCCCTCTTCGGCGATGGCGAGAAGCTTCGGCAGGTCTGAGCGCTCATTAGCCGGACAGGATTTGTTCGATCCGACATTTCCCGTTGTTTTTCAAAACTATGACAGCATTTCCGTGATGGAAATTGCTGCTTTGCTCACCTAATCTTAAAGGATTATGGCGAAGGTGGCGCCTGCAGGTTTTGCAGGGCGCCGCATGTGTTTGAGCTTTCCGGACGACTGACCAGAAGATCCGCTGCGGCGGCTGTGGCTCTCTCGCGCGGTCCTGTTGTAGGCGGAGGACCGTGATGGAGCTCTTGAACTCCGCGCTCTTCATCTTCGAAGCCGTCGGCTATTTCGTGCTGATGGTCAGTCTCCTGCATTTTCGCCAGCGCCTCGGATTGGGCGTCTTCCTGACGGCGCTTGGCGTCATGCATTTCATGGAGACCTATCTCGCTGCGGTCTTCTATGTTTCCCTGCCGTTCGGGAGCGTCTCGCCGGGTTCTTCGATCTTCTTTTCCGGCAAGCTGATGATGATCCTCATGCTCTACCTGCAGGAGGATGCGGCGACCGTCCGCCAGCCGATCTATGGTCTGTTTCTCGGTAATCTCCTGACTGTCGCCATTGCCTGGGTACTGCAGCTTCACCAGCCGCTGGAGCTGTCGCCCGGTCATCCGGCAGACGTCGATTTCCTGAAGGAAATGGGCTGGCTGATGGTGTGGGGAACGGCAGTTCTCTACCTCGACTCGCTTGGCATCATCCTGCTCTACGAAAAGCTTGGCGATTTCATGCGCAGGCGCGTGGTGCTGCGCTTCATGATCTCGGGCCTCGTGGTTCTGACCTTTGACCAGATCTGTTTCTTCAGCGGCCTGCACTATTTCATGGGCGTTCCGATGGCGGCCTTCTGGGCCGGATGGAAAGCCAAGATGCTGGCCGTCTGCCTCTATTCCCTGATGTTTGCCATCTACGAATACCGTATCCGCCGGGCCGGCGTTGCCGCCTCGGCCCGCTCGATCAGCGACCTCTTCGGCGATTTGACATTCCGTGAGCGCTACAACGATCTGCTGGAACGCACCGGCCGCGACATGCTGACCGGCGTCTATGACCGCAGTCGCATGGAGCTGGAGGCACCGCTGATGGTGCGCGAGGCGCTGCGGCAGGGCCAGTATGCGACCGTTCTCATCATCGATGCTGACCATTTCAAGGACGTCAACGACGGGTTCGGCCATCTGCAGGGCGACGAGGTTCTGAAGGCCATTGCCTCGAGGCTCGGAACGACACTCCGCTCCAGCGACCGTATCTTCCGCTTCGGCGGCGAAGAGTTTGTTGCCGTTTGCCCCGGTACTGGCCATGAGGAGGCATTGCTGCTCGCCGAGCGCCTGCGTTGGACGATTGTGACCAGCGTGAAGACGCCTGATGACACTTCCGTATCTGTGAGCATAGGTGTCGCAACCGCCGACGAAGATGGGGACAGCTTCACGACTGTGCTTTCGGCGGCGGACAGCCGCCTCTACGAGGCAAAAAAGAGCGGCCGCAACTGTGTCGTCGGCCGCTCCGGCGTCGTAAAAGTCAGCTAGACCAAGCCCGCTCAGGCAGTGCGGAAGATCTTGGCGCCGGAGGGAGCGCTCGTCATGCCGCCATCGACGGTAATCTCGATCCCCGTGACATTGCTGGAATCATCAGAGGCGAGATAAAGCGCAGCCTTTGCGATCTCGTCTGCTTCGCTCATGCGGCCAAGCGCGCTCATATTCCCGAGCTTTTCCTCCAGTGCCGTCATCGCATCTTCCGTCTGTGCGTAGGGCGACCAGATCGGCGTGCGCGTGCCGCCCGGCGTTACCTGATTGACGCGGATGCCGCGCGGCGCGAGCTCGGAGGCCAGATTGCGGGTCATGGAGCGCACGGCGCCCTTCGTGGCGGCGTAGGCCGACCAGCCCGGCGCACCGAGAACGGCGTGGACGGAGCCGTTGAGAATGACCGAAGCGCCATCGTTCAGATGCGGCAGTGCGGACTGAACCGTGAAGAAGACCGAGGTCAGGTTGGTGCTGATGATCTTTTCGAACTGTTCCAACGAGGTCTGGCCGAGCGGTGTTGCGCCGCCGATGCCGGCATTGGCAAAGACGATATCGAACTTGCCGACATCAGAAGCAGCCTCGGCGAAGATCTTTTCCGCTGCCGCGACGTCCGTGAGATCGATCTTCAGCGCCAGCACATCGCCGCCGAGCGCCTTCTTGGCCGCTGCGAGCGTTTCCGGGTTGCGGCCGGTGATGATGACCTTCGCGCCTTCGGCGACGAAGACCTTGGCGGTGGCAAGCCCGATACCGCTGTTGCCGCCGGTAATCAGCGCGACCTTGTTCTTGAGACGCATGGGAATGGCTCCTATTGGAAAATACCTCGATCTGGATTATGATCGATATCTACAAGGATTATGATTGCAATCCACTTGAGTCAAGTCCGTATGTCGGGAGATTTTCAATGGGCCACTCGCAACTCGAAAAGCAGAAGACGCACGACAGGATCGTCGAGATTGCTTCCAGGCGCCTGCGGGAGAGGGGGCTCGAGGGTATCGGCGTCGCCGATCTGATGAAGGAGGCCGGGCTGACGGTCGGTGGCTTCTATAAGCATTTTGCATCACGCGATGACATGGTGGCCGAAGCCATGAAGCTGGCTTTCGGGTCCTGGGAAGCGAAAGTGCGTTCGCAGGGCAGGGCGCCGGCAGATATTCCGATGGCGGAATATTCCGCCAATTACCTCAGCGAGGTCCATCGCGATGACGTAAGCGGTGGCTGCCCCTTTGCCGCGTTGACCGCCGACCTTGCCCGCAGCGGCGAGAAATGCCGCTCGCTTGCGACCGACCAGCTGAAGACGAATCTTGGAAACATGACAGGCCGCATGAACGCGGTCGACGAGGCTGACGCACGCCGCAAAGCAATCATCGTTTCGTGCCTGATGACGGGTGCGGTCGGCCTTGCACGCATTGCCGACGACGAAAAACTCTCTGAAGAAATCCTGGAAACGGTCCGGTCCTTCGTCGATGGTTTCTCGGCAAAATGAAAGGGCCGGCTTGCGCCGGCCCCCTCGAGTGGAACTTTTGAATTTGCAGGTTAGGCAGCGAGAGCGAGTTCCTCGACGCGCGACTTGGCGGCGCCGATGGCCTTTTCCGCAGCTTCCGGGCCGAAAGCGAGGCCTTCGACATAGATGGTTTCAATGTCGGTAATGCCGAGGAAGCCAAGAACCGACTTCAGGTAAGGGACGGCATGGTTCATACCGGCAGCCGGACCCTGGGAATATACGCCGCCGGAAGCGAGGACGACATAGACCTTCTTGCCGGTGGCGAGGCCGACCGGGCCGCTTTCGGTGTACTTGAAGGTGAGGCCAGCGCGGGCCACATTATCGATCCAGGTCTTCAGCGAAGAATAGATGTTGAAGTTGATGAGGCCCGTGCCGATGACGATGCTGTCGGCTGCGAGCAGCTCGTTGACGAGTTCGTCGGAAGTCTTGACGGCAGCAGCTTCCTGGGCGGTGCGGGCTTCCGGCGGCTTGCGGATGGCGGCGGTGAAGAGATCGTCAATGTGCGGCAGCGGGTTGGCGGCGAGGTCGCGGCGAACGACGACGCTACCGGGGTTCTGAGCCTTGAGCTTATCGGCGAGTTCAACGGCGATCGACGTGGAAAGGGACTCTGAACGCGGGCTGGACGTCAGAAGAAGAATGGAAGACATGGTTGAATTTCCTCTCGAATTGCGGTTCAGCAGCCGGTTGGGAGCGTGGGCCGCTGTGTTCGAGACAAGAAATAAGGCTGGCCAAGTATCGAAAAAACTGGGATAATGTCGATCAAAATTATCGATGGATTGGATGGAAGATGCTTCCCAACCCGACACTGGATCAATTGCAGGTTTTCCTGACGGTTGCCGAAACCGGCAGCTTTTCGGCCGCTTCGCGTGTGCTGAACCGCGCACAATCGGTCATCAGCTATACGATCGCCAATCTGGAAGCCCAGCTTGAAGTGCCGCTCTTCGAGCGCTCCGGCGCCCGCCAGCCGAAGCTGACGGATGCCGGCAAGGCGATGCTTGAAGACGCCCGCCGCCTGATGGCTGACCTCGAAGTCATGCGCGCCCGCGTGAAAAGCATGAAGCAGGGGCTGGAAGCTGAGCTTTCTCTGGCGATCAGCGTGATGGTGCCAGCCAATGCCGTCATGATGGAGCTGCGCGAATTCCGCGAGAAATTCCCCAGCGTTGCGCTCAACCTCAATGTCGGCGAGCTCGGCATGGTCATGGACATGGTATTGAGCGACAAGGCCGACATCGGCATTGGCGGCGCGCTCGTGAGGCAGGAAGATTCGCTGATAGCTGAAAAGATCGGCTATTCCTTCATGGTTCCTGTCGTCGCGCCCGATCATCCGCTGGCGCGTATCGAGCGGCCCCTGACGCTGGCCGATGTACGTGAAGAGATCCAGCTCGTGGTCTCCGACGCCTCCGGGCTTACCAAAGGGCGGGATTTCAATGTTCTGTCTTACAGGACATGGCGCGTCAGCGACATTGCGACCAAGCATCAGCTCATCAAGGGTGGTCTTGGCTGGGGTGGCTTGCCGGTGTCTCTCGTCGGTGACGATATCATGAAGGGCAATCTGGTCGCCATCAAACTGGAGGCCTACGAACAGGGCGAATACCCGATCTACGCCATGCGCAAGGCCGCCAACCCGCCGGGTCCTGCCGGCCAGTGGCTGATCGAAGCCTTCCGCCGGCGACTCTCCATGTGCCCGAGCCATGGCGAACTCATCAACATGCTGGGCATCGACGGACTGCACGCCATTCGCGAGGCTGCGGAATAGCCGCACAGTTGACGGGTTTCCGGCCTTTGCTATAACGGCGTCACGGTCTGCAGTTCACCGAGGCGTCGCCGTCCCGCAAGGGAAGCTAAACCTGCTTTAGAAAGATCATCAGCACTTGTCCTGTGCCGAAGTCGAAAGCCGGCGACCACCGACACCTTTTTCAGGGAACGGCGCGTTGAGGATAAGACGTGACCAGATCTATCTTTCCAATGGAAATCGCCGATCTTTCGGCTTTTGCCAAATCTCTCCGCAAGCAGATCGAAGTGCTCGCTGACAGGCCGAGCCATGTCGAGATGCTCAATCTGCTGACTCGCGCGGCGGGTTATCGCAACTACCAGCATTTCCGCAGCGTGGCGCACTCCGCCGAAGTGCTGAAGGACTGGAGCCTGAAGCTGGATCCCCAGCCTTTGCCGGACGAAGACCGAGTGCTGAGGGCATCGCGCCATTTCGATGGCAATGGTCGACTGATCCGCTGGCCGGGCAAGAGGGGGCTGCAGGAGCTTTGCTTATGGTTCCTGTGGTCGAAAATACCGGCGAATACGGAACTGACGGAGCGCGAAATCAGCGACTTGCTGAGCCGCCTGCATCTCTTCGGCGATGCGGCACTGCTGCGCCGCGAGCTTTTCGATTCCGGGCTTGTCCACCGCACCCGCGATGGCAGGCAATATCGCCGGATCGAAAAGAAGCCGCCGGCCGAACTCGGCTTGCTTCTTCGTCGCATCGAAGCTGAGGCCGAAACTGCTTGAGCAAAAGGGGCGCGGTTGAAGAAACCGCGCCCCTGCGGCTTTAGAGAACCAGCCTGAACTTCGCGAAGCCCTCGGTGCCTTCGCCGGCATCCTCGATCTTCACGCTCTTGACGTCGGCGAGATACTGTTTGGCTTTCGGGCCGCTTTCGAACACGACGGTCGTGCCGGGCAGGGGCTTGAAGGTCCAGTTGCCGTCGGCGGACGGGTTGATCGTGCCCTGATCATGGACATAGCGGACGATGACGTCGCGATTGGTGTCCGGCGCTTGGAAGATCACCTTGTCGGAGGCGATTTCCGGGAAGCTGCCGCCGCCACCGGCACGATAATTGTTGGAAACGACGACGAACTTCTGGGCCGGATCGATCGGCTTGCCCTTAAAGGCAAGGTTCTGGATTCGGTTGGAGTCCGGATTGACGGCCTTGCCCGACGAATCATATTTCGGCGGTTGCGACAGATCGATCTGATAGGTCACGCCATCGATCACGTCGAAATTGTAGGATGGGAAGTCGTTGTTGAGGAGAGCCGCATCCTTCGCGCCGGGCTCGATGTGGTTGAACATGCCGGCGGACATTTCCAGCCAGTTCTTCACCTGCGCACCGGTGATGGCGACCGCTTGAACCGTGTTCGGATAGAGGTAGAGGTCGGCGACATTCTTGATGGCGATATCGCCGGCCGGAACATCCGTATAGTAGTCCGCGCCGCCACGGCCGCCGGCCTTGAAAGGGGCTGCGGCGGAAAGAACCGGCAAATCCTTGAATTGCGTATCGGCCAGCATCTGCTTGATGTACCAGGTCTGAGCCTGCGAAACGATCTGCACGGAGGGATCGTCGGCAACGAGCGCAAAGTAGGAATAGAGCGGCGCGGAGGTCTTGCCGACAGGCGTGCGGACATAGGCAAGCGTTGCCTCGTGCTCTGCCTTGGCGGCCTCGACCACTTCTTTCTTATCGGTGACGTCGGCAACGACTTTCTTCTTGTCGTCGCGATGGTAGATGGGCCGTGCTTCGGAGGTGAAGGCGACGATTTTCCAGCTGTTGCCATCCTTCTCCAACAGCAGGTCGATCAGGCCGAGATGCGAACCCCAAAAGCCGGCCATGACGGCGGGCTTGCCATGTAGCGTACCCTTGACCGGATCGGCATCGGTTATGCCATCCCAGGTTTTCGGGCCGGGGAAGACCAGATGCTGGTGGCCGGTGAAGATCGCGTCGATACCCTCGACGGCAGCAAGATGCAGCGAGGCGTTTTCCATCTTCTCGGATGGGCCTGAGCCATCGATGCCGGAATGGGACAGGGCGATGATGATATCGGCGCCGGCTTCCTTCATGGCGGGCACCCAGGCTTTGGCGGCCTGAACGATATCGCGCGTCTGCGCCTTGCCTTCGAGATTCTTGATGTCCCACAGCATGATCTGCGGCGGTACGAAGCCGATGAAGCCGATCTTGACCGGGCTTTCATTGCCGGCGCCGTCCTTGATCTGCTTTTCGACGATGATGTAGGGCTTGAAGAACAGATCGTCCTGCTTCGGATCGGAGGCGAGCTGGCCCTTGGTCAGGTTGGCGCAGACGAACGGGAAGTTCGCACCGTTCAGCACCTTGAACATGAAGTCCAGGCCATAGTTGAATTCGTGGTTCCCGAGCGTGCCGACCGTATAGCCGAGCGTGTTCATCGCCTTGACGACCGGATGCACGTCGCCATCCTTCATGCCGTGCTGATAGGCCATGTAATCGCCCATCGGATTGCCCTGCAGCACGTCGCCATTGTCGATCAGCAGCGAGTTGACGGCTTCCGCGCGAATCGTGTCGATGATCGTTGCCGTGCGCGACAGGCCCATCGTGTCATTCGGCTTGTCGGCATAATAGTCATAGGGGAGGACGTTGACGTGGATGTCGGTCGTTTCCATGAGCCGCAGATGCGCCTGGTTTGCGGCAGCGCGGGCGCTGAACGGGTGCAGCAGCACCAGAGCGGAAGTGGCGGCAAGACCGCCAAGCAGGGAACGACGGCTCATTGCAGGCACATCGAGAATGGAAGGCATGGAAACACTCCTTTTGACATCATGCATCACCCGGTTCGATGAACTTAGGATGATTGGCAAAGGAGTACATCGCGAAAATGACAGAATGGCAAAAACGATGCCGCCAAAGCGGCACCGCTCTGGAAAGCTTTACCGAACGCGTGGCACTTCGCGATGGAAGAAGCGGAAATAGGAGGCAATGAGCGCGCGGGCATTGGAATTCACGTCGAACTGGATGCCGACACGACCATTATGTGTCCAGCGGATGACGCCTTCGAGCAGGCCGAGATTTTCGGCTTCGATGCGGACCTTACTGCCCGAGGCCGCATGAAGCGGCGCTTTGACTTCGAGTGCTGCACCCGTAGCAGAAATATCCAGGATGCGGGCATCTACCTGGTTGTTCAGATAACGGATCTTGCCAAAAACGCGGCAGCTCCTGCGGTCGGCCTTGCGGGCCGTGATCTTGAGATTGCGTATCATGCTTATCCCCGTGACGAATTCGGGAGGAGCATAGGCAGCGAAGATTGAAATGCCTTTAGGCGCTTATTTAAAATTGCTGCGAAAGTCTCAATTCGGCACGACCGCTCGCCGCGCCACGACATGTTCGCGCCACACCGTGAAGATGCCGGCCGCGACCACGATGATCGAACCGACGATCATGTTCAGCGTCAGCTCCTCCCCGTAGATGAGCACGCCAAGGATAGAAGCATAGACAAGCTGGATATAGGTAACCGGCTGGACGGCCGCCGCATCGAGACTGTCATAGGCGCGGATCAGGAAATAGTGGCTCGATGTTCCGGTCAGGCAGACGGCCAGCATCCACATCCAGTCCCAGCCCTGAATCGGCGTCCAGTAAAAAGGGCCTGCAAGCGTCATGACGAGAGCCCCGACGACACCCGTATAGAAGAAGCTCGTCATCGCCGAATCCCGCCGGCTGACGTAACGCGTGGCGATCACGTAAAGCGCGAAGTTGACGCAGGAGACGACGGCAAGAAGCAGGTTCACGTCGAAGAACCCGCCCTCCGGCTTGAGGATGAGCAACACGCCACAAAGCCCGACACCGATCGCCGTCCATCGGCGCCAGCCAACCCTTTCGCCAAGCAGTGGAATGGCAAGCAGTGCGACGATGATGGGGGTGGCGGCAAAGATCGCCTGCGAATGCGCCAGCCCGATCAGCGCAAAACAGGTGATTGCCAGCACCACCTGCGCAGCAAGCAGAATACCGCGTGAAACCTGCAGAAAGGGATGTTTCGTGCGGGCGGTGGCGGCGATGCCACCGCGCATTTTCGCGGCCAGAACCACGGTGAACAGGCCGAAGGCCCAATAGCGCACCATCGTCACGAAGATAGGCGAATAGGCTGAACCAAGATGCTTCGAGATCGCGTCCTGCGCTGAAAAGATCGTCAGTGCAAGGAGCAGGAAGATATAGCCGTGAGTCTTGGATTTCATGTCTTGCCGTCAAAGCGGAGACGCCCGCAACATCAAGCTAGGGCAGGATTTCGAGGGCTTTGCAAGGGCTCAAAGGCCGACATTCGGCCTGTCGATGATTTCGCGCAGCGCAAAGCTCGAATTGATCTTCACCACATGCGGCAGCGCCGAAAGCCAGTCTCGGTGGATGCGCTCATAGTCTTCCAGATCACGGGCGGCGACGCGAAGGATATAGTCGTATTCGCCGGACATCAGGTAGCAGACGAGCACGTTCGGACAGCGTTTCACTGCCGCCTCGAATTCTGACAGCGTCTTGGCGAACTGGCCGGACAGCGAGATGTGTACGATGGCGATCATCTTGTAATCGAGCGCCCTATGCGAAAGCCGCGCATGATAGCCGCCGATGACACCGCTCTTTTCGAGAATATCGAGCCGGCGCGAACAGGCGGAAGGCGATAGTCCCACCTTGTCGGCGAGCTCCGCATTGGTGATACGGGCATTGATCTGCAGCGCCCTTAGAATCGCAAGATCGATACTATCGAGGTCAGACATTCGAAGAACCTTCGAAAAATGGACGGTTAGCGCAATAATCTTCGAAACTTTGCTGAAAACAAATCCTCTTTGCAAGGACATTTCGTGGCCGTGGTGGTTGGATTTAGGAGCAAGAAAACGCTCCGCGGAACGCGGACATAAAATGAGAGGAACGCGAATGCGTGTCGGCTGCCCGAAGGAAATCAAGAACCATGAATATCGCGTCGGCCTGACGCCGGCTTCGGTAAGAGAATATGTCGCCCACGGCCATGAGGTCTGGGTGGAGACGAAGGCGGGTGCCGGCATTGGTGCCGATGATGCCGCCTATATGGCTGCTGGCGCGAAGATCGCCGCCTCCGCCAAAGACATCTTCGAAAAGTGCGATATGATCGTCAAGGTCAAGGAGCCCCAGCCGTCGGAATGGGCGCAACTCCGCGATGGTCAGCTCCTTTACACCTATCTGCATCTTGCGCCCGATCCGGAACAGACCAAGGGTCTGCTCGCCTCCGGCGTTACGGCAATCGCCTATGAGACCGTGACGGACGATCGCGGTGGCCTGCCGCTCCTGGCGCCGATGTCCGAAGTCGCCGGTCGTCTTTCGATCCAGGCCGGTGCCACCGCGCTGCAGAAGGCCAATGGCGGCCTCGGCATCCTGCTCGGTGGCGTGCCCGGCGTTCTCCCGGCCAAGGTTGCCATCATCGGCGGCGGCGTCGTCGGCCTGCATGCAGCCAAGATGGCAGCCGGCCTCGGCGCTGATGTCAGCATTCTCGACAAGTCGCTGCCGCGCTTGCGCCAACTCGACGATATCTTCAATGGCCGTATCCATACACGCTATTCCAGCATTCAGGCCCTGGAAGAAGAAGTTTTCTCCGCTGATCTCGTCATCGGTGCCGTGCTGATCCCTGGCGCTGCCGCGCCGAAGCTCGTGACCCGCGAAATGCTGACAGGCATGAGGAAGGGCTCAGTCATCGTCGACGTCGCGATCGACCAGGGCGGCTGCTTCGAAACCTCGCATGCAACGACCCATTCCGAGCCGACCTATGTCGTCGACGGCGTCGTGCATTATTGCGTCGCCAACATGCCAGGCGCCGTTCCCGTCACGTCTGCCCACGCGCTGAACAATGCGACACTCGTCCACGGCCTCGCACTCGCCGATCGCGGCCTGCGCGCCATCGCCGAGGACAAGCATCTGCGCAACGGCTTGAACGTCCATAGGGGCCGCATCACCAACAAGCCGGTCGCTGACGCGCTTGGTTATGAAGCTGTCGCGCCGGAAAGCGCGCTGAACGTAGCGTAAACCAGCTGACCCTAGGTCAGAGGAAGGCGCCGGTTTCCGCAAGGGCCGGCGCTTTTACTTTGTCGATCCGGCACTGATAGCAGTTGTTGCGCGCGGAGCGCACATGCACATAAGCGATACCGGGTCGCGCAAGCAGTTCGGTCGCATAAGCAGGGATCTTCTCGATCGGCGTGACCGCACCGGTGCCATAGACGATCCTGTCATTCTCGCCATAGCCGCGGACGATGAAGTCAGGGCTTGTCGTCAGGACAGGAGGCAGAGCCTCTTCGGCGGAATAGCGCTTGCAGGCCTGCTTGTGCAGGAAGACCGGGCCGGTCTCGGCATAGGGCTGCAGTTCCGGAAAGGGCCGATAGGCAAAGACGAAGAGTTCTTCGCCGGCGCCGATATTCCCCAGGCAATGCCGGCAGGGGTAACCGTCGCCATCGGATATCATCGTCTCAGGCAATTGATCATAGGCGTCGCGGCCGCCGCTCCAGAGCGCTTCTGCATCTGTTGTCGGCATGGCGGAAAACTGGATGCTGGTCATGGCAAATCTCCTTGTGAGCTTTGCCATAGTTTCCGCGCTGACGATCAACCAAGCCACCCGATTCTTGCTTCGAACAGCACGTGGCGTGCAAACGCGATCAGCTTTTCCTGGCGATTTCCAGCAGTTCCTTGTCGCTCAACGGCCTGACGATCCCGGTGCCGGTGGAGACGGGAGAGAAACCGAACATCTGATAGAGCTGTAATGCCCGTGGATGGTCGAGATTGTTGGTGGTCGTCGTGACCTTTGTCGGGTTCAGTGTCCAGATCGCGTAGAGCGCCTGAAGCAGGAACCATTTGCCGATGCCGAGGCCGAGCGCATGTTCGAAGAGCCCGAAATGGGAGAGCTCGATCGTATCCTCGTCCTCGCAGAGATATTCAAAGAAGCCAGCCGGCGCACCGTTGACGTAAAGTACGCTGATATTGTTGCGCTTGTCATGCAGCGCTGCCGTAAGCTCCTCGTCACTCATCCTCAATCGGTCGACCCACTGCCAGCGCGCGCCAACCTGCCGGTAGAGGTAGCGATAGAAGGCCAAGGGAATGCCTGGCGCGCGCATGATTGCCGTCTGTATGTTGACGGGCACAGGCAGGCTTGCCTTCGGCGGCGCGACCATTTCCAGCCGCGTAATATGGGCCTTGAGCGAGGCGGGCGTCTTTCCCATGGCGGTCAGGCTTTGACCGGTTCAGGCGGGCCGGTGACGACGGGCGTGTCCTCGCGGCTGCCCCATTCGCTCCAGGAGCCGTCATAGAGCTTGTTATCGGTATGGCCGAGCGATTCCAGCGCCAGTGTGATGATCGCGGCGGTAATGCCCGATCCGCAGGAGGTGACGACCGGCTTGGTAAGGTCGATGCCTGCATCCTCGATCGTCTGCTTCAGTTCCGGCAGCGATTTGAAGCGGCCCTGATTGGCGAAGATGCCCGAGGGCAGGCTGCGTGCGCCGGGCATATGGCCGGAGCGCATGCCAGCGCGCGGTTCGGGCTCTGCGGCGGCGAAACGGCCGGCGCTGCGGGCATCGGCGATCTGCAGGGCAGCGCTCGCAACAATATCGCGCATCTGGTCGAGATGGACGACGCGGCCTGCGTCGTAATTCGTCTTGAAACTTGCCGAGGCGTAGTTCGGCACTTCGGTTTCAAGCGGCCGGCCCTCGGCCTTCCAGCCATCCAGTCCACCATCGAGCACGAAGACATTCTTTGCGCCCATCACCCGGAACAGCCACCAGACGCGCGGCGAGGCGAACATGCCGATGCCGTCATAGACGACGATGCGGTCGTTCTCACTGATACCGAGCCTGCCGGCCTCCTCGGCGAAATAATCGGGCGAGGGGATCGTATGCGGCAGGTTCGTCGAATGGTCGGCGATCTTGTCCTGATCGAAACGGATGGCGCCGGGAATATGCCCGGCGGCATATTCCGCATTCGCATCGCGCTTCTGCGCCGGAAGATAGAAGGATGCGTCGAGCACGCGCAGGTCGGGCTTACCGAACTCAGCTTGCAGCCAGTCGGCCGAGACGACGAAACGGCTCTTGGTGTCGCTCATGATGATCTCCCCAAATATCAGGCCCAAATAGCAGGCATCGTCTATCAGGCTTCGTCGCCGGGCGTGCCGAAGCGAATGCGGAAGCGCCGGTTCTCTTTGCCCTTCTTCTCGATTTTGGCAATATGAATCTGACCGACTTCCTGTGTTTCCGAAACATGCGTGCCGCCGCAGGGCTGGCTGTCGATCGCCGAATTCTCACCGATGCAGACGAGGCTGACGCGGCCGAGGCCAACAGGAGGGCGCACATTCTTCGATTTGACGATGCCGGGATTGGCGGCGAGTTCCTCATCCGTAATCCACTGAAGATAGACCGGATGGTTCTGATTGACGAGGTCCATCAGCTTGGCTGTCACCTCGTCCTTGTCGATCGTATCGATCATGTCGAAGTCGACGCGGCTTTCGTCCTCGCCGACCGCTGCCCCCGTGATCGGATAGGAGCAGACGACCGACAGAAGATGACATGCGGTGTGCATGCGCATCAGTCTGTAGCGGCGTGGCCAGTCGATGTGCAGCACCAGCTTCTCGCTGATCTGAGGCCGTGCCTGGCCTTCCAGCGGCACATGGATGACGATGTCCTTGGTCGCGCCGTGTTTTGCCTGGCCAAGCTCTATCTTGGAGCCGTCAGCCCGTTCGAAGAAGCCGGTATCGCCCGGCTGCCCGCCCGATGTCGCGTAAAAGCAGGTCTGGTCCAGCTCGATGCCCCCGTCCTCGTGAACGGCCGTGACGACCGCTTCGCATGTGGAAAGATAGAAGTCGTCACGGTAGAGGGCATTGACTGGCATGGGGGCTCACGCTGCGGGTTCGTAGGGTATTTTGATATCCGTCGAGCCGACCATCCATTCGGGAATGGGCAGGCCCTTGGATGAAAGGAAATCCGGATTGAAGAGCTTGGACTGATAGCGGTTGCCATAGTCGCAGAGGATTGTCACGACCGTGTGGCCGGGGCCGAGATCCCTGGCGAGGCGAACCGCACCGGCAATATTGATCGCCGTGGAACCGCCAAGGCAAAGCCCTTCATGCTCGACGAGATCGAAGAGGTAGGGAAGCGCCTCGGCATCGGTGACGTGATAGGAGAAATCAGGCGTGAAACCATCGAGATTGGCAGTGATGCGCCCCTGGCCGATACCTTCCGTGATCGACGAGCCCTCGGATTTCAACGTGCCGTTCGCGTAGAATTCGTAAAGCGCCGCACCCTCGGGATCGGCAATGCCGATCTTGATGTCCTTGTTGACGGCCTTCAGACCTGCCGCCACGCCGGCAAGCGTGCCGCCTGAACCTACCGAGCAGATGAACCCATCGACCTTGCCGTCAGTATCCTTCCAGATCTCCGGTGCCGTCGTTTCGATATGCGCCTGACGGTTGGCGACGTTGTCGAACTGGTTCGCCCAGATCGCGCCGTTCGGCTCGCTCTTGGCAAGCTGTTCAGCAAGGCGGCCCGAAACCTTCACGTAGTTGTTGGGGTTCTTGTAGGGAACGGCCGGAACTTCGACGAGCTCGGCGCCGAGCAGGCGCAGTGCATCCTTCTTTTCCTGGCTCTGGGTCTCCGGAATGACGATCACGGTGCGATAGCCGAGCGCCTTGGCGACGACCGTTAGGCCGATCCCGGTATTGCCCGCCGTACCTTCGACTATGACGCCGCCGGGCTTGAGCAGGCCCTTTCTCTCGGCGTCACGGATGATGTAAAGCGCCGCTCGGTCCTTCACCGACTGGCCGGGATTGAGAAATTCGGCCTTTCCGAGAATGGTGCAGCCGGTCGCCTCGGAAACACCCTTGAGCTTGATGAGGGGCGTATTGCCGATAGCCTCGATTACGGATGGGTGGAAGGTCATGGAATCTGCCTCGTTTACGCATAGTTTAGGAACGGTCTTTTCCCTTCACAAGGCGGCATTGGCAAGAAATCCTATTCCATGCCTTCTAGGCCCGCGATAAAATTAGTCTTCTATTTCCAGCCTTTCGCTCAGCCTGGGCAAGCAGTGATCCGAAGATTGACTTTCGGCGTATGGATGACGACAAAGCAAGCACGGGCGCAGGAACAAGGCGTGACCGAATCTGACATGGTTCACGAACATATCGACACGATCGATGCATTGATGGCGCATTATGTTGCTGGCTCCCTTCCGGAGCCGGCTCGCGCACTCGTGGAATCTCATCTCGAAATGAAGCCGGACAATCGCGGCCTGGTGGTTGACCTCGAATGGCTGGCTGGAGAAGCTCTGGAGAGCACGCCATCAAGCCCGATCAGCGACCGCGATGCGAAGCTTGCGGCAATCTTCGGCTCGAAGGCTCCTGTTTCCCCTCCTAAGCTCCTGTCACGTCCGCCGGGTGCTCTTTTCCCGCGCGCCTTGCGCAATCTCATCGGTTTCGAAGCCGATGATGTGCCGTGGCGCAAGCGCCTTCCGGGCTTCAAGGAATATGCGACCGATATTGACGGCTGCGAGGTCAGCCTGATGTGGATACGGCCGGGTCGCGCACTGCCTGCCCATACGCATGCGGGCATGGAACTGATCCTCATCCTCGACGGCGCTTTCCGCGACGAGCGCGGCCGTTTCGGGCCGGGGGATATCTCGATTGCGGATGCCACCGTCGACCATCGCCCCGTCGCCGAGAAGGATCGGCCGTGCATCGCCTTTGCCGTTTCGGATGGCCCGATCAAGCTCACCGGCTCCTTCCGGCAGATCATCGGCGACCTCATCGGCTGAAAGCAGCCACAATGCTGTGATAGAGCCATGGTCCCGGGAGAGATGAGGAGCTTCCGGGCCTGTGTTCGTGTTCAAATCGGCAGACCGGAGGAAGTGTCATGCGTAATTTCATCGCCCGTCCAGAACATGGTATCGTCTGGATTTCCGGTGCGAGTTCCGGAATAGGCCGAGCGCTGGCGCTGAAGCTCGCAGGCGAGGGATACGGGGTCGCCGTCACCGCCCGCAATCACGAAAAACTGGTGGAATTGCAGCTCGAGGCAGCCGGACTGTCCGGCAGCATCATCGTGCTTGATGGCGATGTGACCGATGCCGAAGACATGGAACATGTCATGGCCTCGATCGAATATGAGCACGGTGCGCTCGCCATGGCGATCCTGTGTGCAGGTGTCTATCAGCCCGTCCATGGCGAGGATCTGAACCGAGCCGATTTCGAGAAGACTTTTGCCGTCAACCTGTCGGGCGTCGTCAATTGCCTGCTGCCGGCTATAAGGCACATGAAGGCGAAGGGGCAGGGGCAGATCGCCATCGTTTCCTCAGTGACGGGCTACACGGGATTGCCGACCAGCGCCGCTTACGGCGCGACCAAGGCTGCCCTGATCAATATGGCCGAAAGCCTGAAATTCGATCTCGATAAGATCGGCATCCGCATCCAGCTCATCAATCCGGGCTTTGTCGATACGCCGGCAACGCGTAAGAATGCCTTTCCCATGCCGGCACTGGTTTCGCCCGAGACGGCGGCAGAGCGCATTGCGGCAGGCCTCAAATCGCAGGCTTTCGAGATCACCTTCCCGAAGCGCTTCACCTATGTGCTGAAGGTCCTGCGGATCTTGCCTTACGGTCTCTATTTCGCACTGGTGAACCGCTTCACCGGTTGGGGCGAGCGGCCCGCCAACTCCAGTCACCGGCCGGTGACGCCGCATCCGGCTGAGTGATCAAGACCGCGAAAAGACCACCTGCCGCACATCGATGTTGCGGGCGCGAAAGCCTGCCTCGCAGTAGAAGAGGTAGAATTCCCAGAGCCGCTTGAACCGGTCGTCGAAACCCATCGGCCTGAGCTTATGCCAGACGGACCAGAAGCGCTCGCGCCATTCCGCCAGCGTACGGGCGTAGTCAAGGCCGAAACCGAAGTCTCTGACCAGTGACAAGTCCATCTTCCTGCCGAGTTCGGCAAGGTGGTGGCGCGTCGGCAGCATGCCGCCGGGGAAGACATATTTCTGGATGAAATCCGGATTGCTGCGATATTGCTCGAAGGCCTCGGGACGGATGGTGATGATCTGTAGGCCTGCCTTACCACCCGGCTTCAGACACTGCTTCAGCTTGGAAAAATAGGCCGGCCAGTATTTCTCGCCGACAGCCTCGAACATCTCGATCGAGACGATGCGGTCATAGACCCCGGTCTCGTCTCGATAGTCCTGGAAGCGAAAGTCGACCCTGTCGCTAAGCCCCGCGTTGCTGATGCGCGTTTGCGCGAAGGCAAGCTGCTCGCGGCTGATGGTCAGCCCCGTCACCCGGCAATTCAACTCGCCTGCCGCAAATTCGGCAAAGCCACCCCAGCCGCAGCCGATTTCCAGCACATGATCGCCGGACTTGATGCCGGTCGCCTCCGCCAGCGCCCGATATTTGGCGTTCTGTGCCGATTGCAGGTCGTTGGCGCCGGTCGAATAGAGCGCCGAGGAATAGGTCATGCTCGGGTCGAGCCATTGCTTGTAGAAGTCGTTGCCGAGGTCGTAATGGGCCGAGATATTGCGCTTGGAGCCCGTCTTGGTGTTGGCGTTCATCCAGTGGCGGATACGCTCGACGAAGCGGCCGACGCCGCGCTTGCCATGCGCGTAGCTGTGCGCCGCTTCGCCATTGACGAGAAAAAGCTCGAGGAAGGCAGTGATGTCTGGGCTGTCCCAATCGCCGTCCATATAGGTCTCGGCGACACCGATCGTGCCGCTGGTCAGCGCGCGATCGGCAAGGTTCCAGTTTCGAAGCGTCAACGCGGCGTCAGGTCCGGCAGCCTTGCCCTTGATAAACACCTTGCGCCCGTCGGGCAGCGTGACCGCAAGGGAGCCGTGCTGCATGCGCATCAGGCCGCGCAGTGCAAGCTTCGCTTTGAAGGGCAGGCCTTTGACGATGCGTGAAATATTTTCTGCCGTCAGCGTCACCGCGTCCCGGGCAGATTGATTCAAATCCTGTAAATTGCTCACCGTCCATCCTCCCGTATTTTTAGGCCGGTCAGGACAATGCTTGCGCCTCTCCTCCGGCGATTGCCGCAAACGCTAGATTCATTCCGCAGCTTCTGCAAGCCGGCTTGCCGGCTTCACGCTGACAGGCGGCGGAGGTGGTGGCCGGCGAACGTAGATGGCGCCTTTGAGCCAGAGTTTCAGAGCCTCCCAGTGAATTCCGGTCATGATCTTGATGGTCAGGAAGGGAATAGTTGTGAGAAGATAACCGAGCGTCCGGCCAGTCAGCGGCTTTTTCCGGCCGGCGAAGGTTGCGGCAAGAAGCGGCCCTTCCGCATCGGTTTCCAGGATGCGCCAGCGGATTTCCTGGCCGGGTGGCAGCATGCGGAAATGATAGCGCATGCCGATGCCAATGAAGGGAGAGACATAGAAGAGCTTGTCGCAGGTCTGGCGAAGACCACTTTCGAAGATTTCATTATCCTCGACGGGGCAGACATAACTATGCCGCTCGCCGAATGTGTTGCGCACTTCGTAGATCAGCGCAATCAAGGCATCCCTGTCGTCATAAGCATAATAGACCGAAAGGGGATTAAAGACGTAGCCGAGGATCCGCGGATAACAGACGAGCAGGATCTTGGCCGGCCGTTCGACACACGCATCCGCAAGCAGGCGGTCGGCATGGGAGCGCAGCTTTCCATTTGCTGCATGGTCCTCTTCATGGAACGAGACGAGATTGCTTCGGTTGACCGAAAACAGCGCCGACTGGCTGTCAGCTTCCTCCAACCGGTCGAGATCGATGGAGAGCGAAAAGACCCGATATTGGAAGCGATGGCCGAACGGTTTAATGCGCTGATGCATGACATCGCCCACATAAAGTACCGCCGCTGCGTCCGGCGGAGGACCGTTTCGCGTCACGCTGACGCCATACCTCGATGCGCGGGGGTTTTTGCGGGATGCCATCATGCTACCGCTTCCAGCGTGGTTCCAGAGGAGGGCCGGGCGGTCCGCCAGGGTGTGATCCCGCCCAGTGCCTCTGCCGCCGCAAGACCGGAAACGAGTCCATCCTCGTGGAATCCGTATCCGGTCCAGGCGCCCGCGAAATAGCAATTGTTTCTTCCCTGGATGGCGGCAATCGCCCGTTGCGCTGCCATCGCTTCCGCGGAGAACTGCGGATGCTCATAGGTGAATTCGGCAAAGACCTTGCGGCTCTCCGGTTCGCGGTCCGGGTTGAGCGTGACGAACAGCGGAAAATTCGGATCTATGCCCTGTAGCCTGTTCATCCAGTAAGTCACGGCCACACCGGCTCTGCCGTCGGCATGGCTTGAACGCAGATAGTTCCAGGAGGCCCAGACCTTACGCCGCGTCGGCATCAGGTTGGCGTCACAGTGCAGGATAACGCGGTTGGGCAGATAGGGGACAGCAGCGAGCAAGCGCTTTTCCTGATCCGTCGCATCAATCAGCAACCGCGCCGTCTGATCGCTGTGGCAGGCGAAGATCACCTTGTCGAAGAAGGCCTCGCCGCCGGTCTCGTCGATCAGGGTGATGCCCTTGTCGCTGCGGATCACCCCACGCACGCCGCAGCCGAGCTTCAATTTGTCGCCGAGCGGTGACAGAAGCCTTTTCAGGTAGTTGCGGCTGCCGCCGGTGACGGTGCGCCACTGATGCTGACGGCGATAGATAAGTCGGTGATTGTCGAAGAAATTGACGAAATGTTCGGCGGGAAATTGCAGCATCCGCGCTGATGGCGCCGACCAGATCGCCGCCGCCATCGGCACCAGATAGTTGTTGGTGAAACCCGGCGAGAAGCCACGCCAGTCGAGATAATCGCCGATCGAACGTGAGGCCAGGTGCCCGGCCGCCCGGTCTTCCAGGCAGGTCCGGTTGAAGCGCAGGATCTCGCGGATCATCCAGAGAAAGGAGGGGCTCAGCAGATTGCGCTTCTGCGCGAATATAGACGACAGCCCGCCGCCGCTCCACTCCAGCCTGCCATGATCCAGCGACAGTGAAAAGCTCATGTCGCTGGCATGCGTGGCAACGCCGAGCTCTGCAAAGAGCGCGGTCAGATTGGGATAATTGTGCTCGTTGTAGACGATGAAGCCGGTATCGACCGGAATGCTCAGCCCGTCATAGCCGACATCGACCGTTGCCGTATGGCCGCCCGGCCGGGCATCTTTCTCGTAGAGTGTCACGTCATGGACAGGATTGAGCGCCCAGGCGGCCGAAGCACCCGATATGCCCGACCCTACGATGGCGACCTTGAGGCTGCGTGGCAGCGAAGGAACATGCACGTTCATGCTGCATCCTTTATGGCGCTATAGACCTTCAGCGCTCGTCTGCGCGCCGTGGCGTGATCGACGATGGGTCTGGGGTAGGTTTTCCCAAGCGTGACGCCGGCGTTTTCGAGCACGCTCGCTGGTGCCTCGAACGGCCGGTGGATATGTTTGTCCTCGAGCTTTCCGAGCTCCGGCACGAACTGCCTGATGTAGCTGCCGTCGGCATCGAATTTTTCGCCCTGGAGCATCGGATTGAAGATGCGGAAGAAGGGGGAGGCATCGGCGCCTGAACCTGCCACCCACTGCCAGCTGGCCGCGTTATTGGCGGGGTCTGCATCGACTAGCGTGTCGCGGAACCAGGCTTCGCCGCGGCGCCAGTCGACCAGCAGGTGCTTGATGAGAAACGAGGCGACGATCATCCGCACGCGGTTATGCATCCAGCCATGGCGCCAGAGTTGGCGCATGCCGGCGTCGACAATGGGATAGCCGGTCTGGCCATTGCACCAGGCATGAAATCCGTCTTCATCTTCGCGCCAACCGAAGCCGTCGAAATCGTCGTTCCAGTTATCCCTGGCAAGCTCCGGAAAATGGAAGAGCAGATGGTAGGAGAATTCTCGCCATGCCAGTTCCTTGCGGAAGCGTACGATATCGTCGGATGGAATGCGCCGCGAAAGTCCCTTCGTGGCGTCCCAGATGCGGGCAGGCGAGATTTCGCCGAGCGCCAAGTGCGGAGAGAGAAGGGAGGTTGCGGTCTTTCCGGGAAAATCCCGGTCGGCTGAATAGCCTGGAAGTCCGTCCTCGACGAAACCGCTGAGCTTTTCCTGGGCTGCCGCTTCACCCGGCGTCCACATGTCGGGGAAGGACTTTGCCCAGTTCGGCTTAAGCGGCAGGAGCTTCCAGGAGGTCAACACTTCGGAGGCCGGAAACTGTTTTGGGAAGCGGAAGCGCTCGGGCGCATCGACCGGTGCCTCCGGCTCGCCGCCTTCTTCGAGCGCCCGCCAGAATGGCGTATAGACGCGGTATGACGTGCCGCTTGCCGTTTTGAGCTTGGTCGGCTCATGCAGAAGCTGTCCGCCGAAGCTGCGTGCCTCGATCGCCTGTTTTTCGAATTCATGCTTCAGGCGGGTGTCGATCGCGATGCCCGGCGGATCATAACGGCGGTTCCAGAAAACGGCTTCCGCACCGCTCCGCTTGATGATGTCGGCAAGCACATTGCGGGCATGACCGCTTGCTAGAATGAGCTTGCCGCCATGTCTTTTGAGGGCTGCGTCAAGCGCATGCAGTGAATGATGCAACCACCATGCCTGGGCAGCGCCAAGAGGCCCCGTGCCGTCTTCCTGGGGTTCGCGGATATAAAGCGGAATGACCGGCCGCCCCGATGCGCATGCCGCATGCAGAGCCCTGTTGTCGTCAAGACGCAAGTCCTTGCGGAACCAGACGATTACCGGTCTTGCAACAGTCTCCCGTGCCAATGGCTGCTCCCTGCCTTGCCTCTCTGTCTGTTACGGAAGTACGAGGCAATCGGATCAACAGTTTCATCAGGCGCGCATGAAAAAGGCCGGTGGGAGCCGGCCTCTCTCAATGAACGGGTCTTTGCCCGATCAGTTGTCGTATTCGCGGCAGGCATCGCTGACCGAAGCGCCGCTCTCGCCACCGCGCGTATCGACGCCGGTATTCTGCTGCGGCATGCCCGGGCAATCGATGGCCTGACCACCGATGCTCTGCGTCGTGGTCGGGTCTACCGTGGCCCCGGGCATCGGATGAATGCCATTGCTGTCATTGGTGTAGTCGGACGAATAATTGCCAGAACTCGGGTCCGTCGAACCGCCATTGGTCGGGCCGATGGTGTCGGGATTAGACTGAGCGAATGCCGACGAAGCCATGCCGATGGCAAGCAGCGAGGCGGCGATAAGAGATTTATGCATGGGAGCTGTCCTCCTTAGATTTTCGTCTTTGGCGACCCTTTCCTAACCCGTGAGAAAACTCCTGGTTCCAAAATTAGGTTACAAAATTTAAACGGGGCGGTTGAGACAATTGCGCATGGTTACGCATAAACCTTAACCGCGAAAGCCGCTTTGCCTGAGCTCTCCTTTGCCTTACCTGCGCAGTGAAACCCTTGTTACGGCATGAGGCCGCCATGTTCATTTCACCGCGCGAAGCCGGAGATCTCTGCCTTCAGATGATGCTTGCACTCACTTTGACGGTGAGCGGCATGGCGCTGGCGTCGACCGTTGTGAAAGCAACGGAGCAACGGGTTTCGGTCATCGACGTCAACCGTCCTTCGCTCTGGTCTGCTGGCCCCGTCCGCGTCGGGAATGCCGAGCCCATTCTGCTTTCCGACGGGCGCGATATGACTGCAGGCGAGGGGATGCCTTGCCACAACACGATCGGCCTCAGAATATCCTGCGACTTGTTGACCTTTGCTGTGAGCGACAGCTTCTCATCCCGCGATGGATTTTCCAGCTTTCTCACGGGTTTTGGAGCTTCATTTCTTTAGTCCATAAAATTTATGGATAATTCTGGCTGAGATGCGTCGCGGCAGTTTGCTGCGCATGCGCCAGGAGATAGCAATGACAAAAATCCTGATCGTGCCGGGTCTGTTCGGTTCCGACGAGGGGCATTGGCAGCACTATTGGCTTGATGATGTACCGCAGAGCCGAATGGTCGAGCAGGACGACTGGAACCACTCTCGTCTGGATCACTGGATGGAGCGGCTGGAACAGGCACTGCTGGAGGCGGGGGAAGCCTATATCGTTGCCCATAGCCTCGGCTGCATCCTGACGGCGAGGCTCGCCGACCGGCCAGCGGCTCGCCGGGTAAAGGGAGCGCTTCTGGTCGCCCCGTGCGACTTGCCGGCCACGGAAAGGCTGCATCCCGGCTCGCTCGCCTTCGGCCCCATGCCGACAAACCCGCTTCCCTTTCCGAGCCTCACCGTCGGCAGCCTCGACGACAAATACATGTCGCTCGACCGTTTGAGCTTCTACACTCGCCTCTGGAAAACCGAGGTCCGCAACATAGGCCTCGCAGGTCATATCAACATTGCCAGCGGTTTCGGCCGCTGGACCGGCGGCTACGCGCTGTTCGATGCAGTAAAAGGCAAGGCGAAGGCGAAGAGACCGCAGATATCCACGCTTGCCGCGACCGCCGCATCGGCCTGATATTTTATCGGGACATGCGCAAGAAACGGGTTGAACTCACGCCTTTGCAGTACGATTCTGATGCCCGACGGAATGTGAGGGCTTCACCATGGCTCAGAAAGTGCATCAATATCTGATCTTCGAAACCGCCGGCGGCTTTTGCGGCATTGCCTGGAGCGATGCCGGCGTGACGCGATTCCAGCTGCCGACGAAGAGCGCCGAGTCGACAGAACGCTTGTTGCTGCGCCGTTTGCCGGCTGCCGAACCGGGCAGGCCGACGCCGCAGATTCTGGACGCCGTTGCTGCGGTAAAGCGCTACTTCGAAGGTGAGGAAGTCGACTTCTCCACTGTCGCCGTTGACCTTGACGGCCAGGACGCATTCTTCCGCGATATCTATGCCGCCGCGCGCCGCGTCAGTTGGGGTCGCACGACCACCTACGGCACGCTGGCCAAGGAGCTTGGAGCAGGGCCGGAAGCCGCACGCGACGTCGGCCAGGCCATGGCGAAAAACCCCGTCGCGCTTATCATTCCCTGTCATCGCGTGCTGGCCGCAGGCGGCAAGATCGGCGGCTTTTCGGCGCCCGGTGGTTCGAATGCCAAGCTGCATATGCTGGAACTCGAGGGCGTGCATGTCGGCCCGCCGCCGCCCGCCCAGCAGTCTCTCGATTTTTGAGGACGAAGCCGCAAGCAAGTGCTTGGAATATCCCGAAAATCCTCGCTATAAAACTCTGTCTATAGCGAGGTTTTTCATGAACAAGATTTTCAACCCGCCATCCGTCCGCCGGCCCTTCGGAAATTACAATCACGGCCTTCTCGTGCCGCCGGGCGCGTCCTTGCTGGTCACGTCAGGTCAACTTGGAATCGGTCTCGATGAAAAGGTCCCCGAGGATGTGACGGCGCAGGCCGAGCTCTGCTTCGAGGCGATCAAGGCGATCCTCGCCGAGGCCGAGATGAGCTTTGCCGATGTCATCCGCGTTTCCGGCTTCGTAACGAAGCGGGAGGATTTCCCGGCCTATATGGCGGTGCGCGACCGCTTCACGCTCGACCCGAAACCTGTTTCGACGCTCATCATCGTCAGCGGCTTTACCCGGCCCGAATTTTTGGTCGAGGTGGAAGTAACGGCCGCCAAGGTCTTCTAAGGTTTGACCGCAGGCTCCGTGGCGATCACGACCGCGCAGTTCAACGGCGTGGCAGCACGCATGCAAGCCGCTTCCTAAAGCGTATCGCAATCCTTCTGATTTGCTTGCCGCGCTTCAGGCACTTGTTTTCGCATGTGGTTGTCGCAAACCGCACCACATTTTTGCGCGACTTTAGAAGCGCTCCATCGCGCTCTTCACCTTGGCGAGAAACGCTGCTCGCGTCTCCGGGGTGCAATTGTTCATGTCGTAATGGGCGAGAAAGGTGACCGGCTTGAGTGGGTTGATCTGCGCCCGCAAAACACGCTTCACGATCTTCTTAGGCGGATTGCCGGCAACGAAGGCGCGAAAAGGTGTCGCGCCATAGGTCAGCACTGCACCGAGCTTCTTGATATGCCGCAGTCGGGATTGAACCTTGCCGTCCACGAGCGCGAAGGAAACACCGGGGAGCCAGACCCGGTCGAAGTAGCCCTTGAGGATGGCCGGAAAACCGAAGTTCCACACCGGTGTGCAAATGACCAGCGCCTCGGCCTGCTTCAGCCTCTCGACATAGGGTTTCACCAGCGAGGTATTGCCGGGATAGTCGTGATAGACGAGCCGGTCATGTTTCGACAGGACGGGGTCGAAATTTTCCGCATAGAGATCGCACGCATCCACCTCGTGCCCGGCCTTGGCGAGGCTCTCCAGGGTCTGTCTGAAGAGCGCTTTGCCGTAGCTTTCCTCGACCGGGTGCGAATGGAGGACGAGAACCCTCATGAAGCCTCCATAACGGCGGCAAGGCCCGGGAAGAGATAGTTCTTGCCGGCATTGAAATCGAAGTTGGGATTTTCCCAGGCGATCATCTTGCCGGGGTTGAGCAGCCCCTTCGGATCGGTCTCATGCTTGAAGGCGAGCTGCACCTTGTCTGTGCGCTTCATGCCGCCTTCTTCCAGCGTATAGCGGTGCGGGTTGAAGATTGGGCAGCCGTGGTCCTGATGGATCTTGATGATTTCTTCCAGCCGTTCCTCGGTCGTGTAGCGTACCAGCGGCAGGCCAGAGCACTGGATCTGTCCATCGAACTTGATGAATTCGAGATGACCCGGCACCTCATCGCCGAAAATCTCCACCATCTTCTTCACCTTGGCGACATGATCCGGCCCCGGATACTGCACTTGCAGATAGGTGAAGGACGGATCGACCTTGAGGGCACGCAGCGTCGTGTGGTTCCAGGCAAGTTCATAGGCATGCGGGATGCCGCGCATGCTCTCGACCTTGTCGGAACGGAACATGATTTCACCCTTCTGCGCTGCCGTAAAGGCCAGGAAGGCATCCATGGAATGCGGTGCGATCATCAGCACGACGATCGACTGGCCCTGACGGATATAGGGCTTGTGGCGGGTGAAATATTCATGCGGGATGGGTGCTGCGATCGGCGCTATTTCCTTGACGAGAATGCCGTTGCACTTCGCCAGCGCATCGGAGAAGCGCACTGCATCCATGAAGTCGTCATAGCCGACGAGAACGTCCACCCAGTCATAGGCAGGTGCCAGCGGCATTTCGATTTCGGTGATGATGCCGTTGGTGCCATAGGCATGGCTGACCTTCTGCAGGTCCCAGCCGGTGAGATCGAGCACCCGCGGCTCCGCCTCCATGGTCACGACACGCAAGCGCAGGATATTGCCGAGATCGCGCAACCCGCCCCATGTAATCGAGCCGACGCCGCCAGAGCCGCCGGCAATGAAACCGCCGACCGTCGCCGTCTGCGCCGTCGAAGGGTGAAAGCGCAACTCCTGCCCGGAATGTGCCTTGGTCTGCTTGTCGAGCTGGGCGATCACGATGCCGGGTTCGCAGATGACGCGGCCGGGATGAATTTCCTTGATCTTGTCCATGGCGGCAAGGTTGAGCACGATACCGCCTGACAGTGGCATGGCCTGACCGTAATTGCCCGTACCGGCGCCACGCGGGGTGACAGGAACACCATGGGCGAAGGCAACCTTCAGCGTCTGGATAACTTCGGCCTCGTTCTTCGGCGTGACGACGATATCGGCCGTCACATTGTCGAGCTGCGCCTTCAGGATCGGCGAATACCAATAGAAATCCCGGCTCTTCTGGCGAACGAGCGCCGGATTGTCTTCGACCGCGATACCTTCGAGTTCTTGTCTGATCTTCTGATAATCGGCCATCTCAGCCTCCAACGACGCTATCGAGTTCACGGTAATCCGGCAGGCTGCGGTCGATCACCTTGCCGCGGCGAAGCACGACGCGGTCAGACTGCGGACGGGAAAGGAATTCGCTCCAGCGCCTTGCGCTGAAGAGCACGAGATCGGCGGGGTTGCCGACGGCAATGCGGCCCATCTGCGGCCTGCCGGCAATCTTGGCCGGTGACGCCGTGACGACACGCGCCGCAGTATCGAGCGGATGGTCGAGATGCAGGATGCGAACCGCCTCGCGAAATACTTCCACCGGATCGAGATCGCCATAGGCATAGAAGGGGTCGCGCGTATTGTCGGAGGAGACAGCCGTCTCGACGCCGGCAGCCGCCAGTTCCTTGAACAGAGTGACGCCACGCCAGCGCGGCGTGCGGCCGGGATAGCGATCCTGCAGGTACATGTTGCACATCGGCAACGAGATGACCGAAACCCCTGCCTTGTGAACGAGATCCACGGTCCACTTGGCCGCATCGTCATCCTGCCGCGCCAGAGAGCAGCAATGGCCCGCTGTCACCTTGCCTTCGAACCGGTTGCGTAGAACCGCTTCGGCGATCGCCTTCAGTGTCTCCGCGCCCGGATCATCCGTCTCATCGACATGCAGATCGACATCGAGGTCATTCTCCGTCGCCGCGCGCAAAAGCGTATCGAGCTGCCAGTCGAGTGTCGGTCCCATCCTGGTGACACCGCCAAGCAGGCCGCCCTTGTCCTTCACGACAGCAACGAGATCGGCGAAAAAGGCTTCATCGACCATATTGTCGAGCGGGAAGAGAGCGACTGCCTGCAGGGCAATCTTGTCTCTCCACTCGTCGCGCACCTCGGCAAAGACCTCGAAAGAAATACGGTGCTGGGGAGCAAGTGAATCCAGATGCGTGCGGATTAGGCCGGTGCCGTGCACATAGGCCGAGCGTAGCGAAAATTCCATGCGCTTGCGCACATCCGCCGCCGACCAGTTCGCCTCGCGGTCCCTGCCGACGGCCTCCAGTGCACCCATGAAGGTGCCGTCCGGATTGGGCTTGCGCGGCCAGATATGGCCCTTGTCCAGATGCGTATGGATATCGGCAAAGCACGGCCAGACCATGCCCTCTTTCATATCGGACTTGGCGAATTCCGCCGGTGCTGTTCCGGAGGGCAGGATTGCCGAGATGAGACCGTCGGCAATCACGATGTCGGCCTTGACGAGGCCCTCATTGGAGGCAGCAGCGAAGTCGCTGACGGCAACGGTCGGGAGCGTCGCATTGGCCAGCACGAAGCGGCCCGCATTCGGGGGAGACATGAAGGAATAGGTCATCAATTTTCCCGCTTCAGGCTGCTCTCGTGCCAGCGATGCAGGCTGAGCCATGAAATGAAGGAGGTGATGGCAAAGATCGCGACACCGAGCATCGACAGCATGAAGAGCGCAGCGAAGAGGCGGGGGATATTCATGCGGTATTGCGCTTCGAGGAGTCGGAAGGCAAGGCCGGAGCCCGCACCCGCCGAACCGGCCGCAAACTCGGCCACAACCGCCGCAATCAGCGCCAGACCGCCGCCGATGCGAAGCCCGGTCATGAAATAGGGCTGGGCCGCGGGCAACTTCAGATAAAGCAGCGTCTGCCAGCGCGAGGCGCCGTAGAGCTCGAAGAGATTGATGAGGTTGTGATCGACGCTCTTCAATCCCTGCACCATGTTCGACAGGATCGGAAAGAAGGCGACGAGAAAAGCGCAGATCAGTAACGCCACCTGCGTCGACGGCGCATAGATCAGGATCAGCGGCGAGATCGCCACGATCGGCGTGACCTGCAGGATGACGGCGAGCGGATAGAAGGCGATCTCGATCCAGCGCGACTGCACCAGGAAGATCGCAAAACCGACGCCGCCGATCAGGGCGAGCGCCAGCGACATGAAGGTGATCTTGGTCGTAACCCAGAGCGCCGGCGAAAGCGTGCCCCAATCACTAACGAGCGCTCCGGCAACCGCAAATGGGCTCGGAAGTATATAGGGCGGCACACCCGAAACCTTGACATAGGTCGCCCAGATCGCAATCAGCACGATGATGGCGACAAAAGGCACGGTAATGCGGAGCAATAGATCCCGGCGCTTCGCATTGAGTGGATTGGGCATTGCCGGCACGGAATTTTCGACTGTCTCGATGCTCATCAGTCTTCCTTTGCCGCGTTGATCGCGCCAATCAGCGAATAGGAAACGGTCTCGCAGGCCTGCCGGTATTCCTCGGAAGTCCGGTAGTGCGCGTCACGATCGAGGCTCGTCGTAAGCGGAATATCGGCATGAACGCGGCCGGGCCGCGCCTTCATCACCACGATCCGGTTGGAAAGGTAGGCGGACTCAAAGACGGAATGCGTGACGAAAATCACCGTGATGCCGGTCGCCTTCCACAACCGCAAAACGTCGTCATTGAGCTTCTGCCGGGTGATCTCGTCGAGCGCTGCGAAAGGCTCGTCCATCAGCAGCAGYTTCGGTTTGGTCACCAAGGCGCGGGCGATCGACACACGCATCTTCATGCCGCCGGAGAGTTCCCGCGGATAGGCATCGGCGAAATCCTGCAGGCCGACAGTCGCGAGCACTTGCATGATCCGGTCGCTCGCCTCCGACTTGGAAACACCGCGCAGTTTCAGCGGCAGGTAGACATTGCCGAAAACCGTCTTCCAGGGCATCAGCGTCGGCTCCTGGAAGACGAAGCCGATATCGCCCTCCGGCAGGCCCTTCGAATTGATGCGCGAACTTGGCCAGTCGATCTTGCCCGACGTGACGTCGCCAAGACCGGCGATGATGCGCAAGGCCGTGGATTTGCCGCAGCCGGACGGACCGAGAAGGCTGATGAACTCGCCGCTTTCGACCGTCAGCGACATGCCCGAAAGCGCAATCGTGCCGCTGGAAAAGACCTTCGAGACCGATTGCATGACGACCAGCGGCCGCCTGCGTATTTCCTTCGAAGGCGCCGCCTTGGTTTCGGCTAGGGACATTCTTTCGCTCTTTTATCGAAGGGGATGCGGCCCGCCGCCTGAGAGCGACGGACCCTGCCTTGGGAGGCTTATTTCTTCAGCGATACGCCAACGCTCTTGCACACGAACTTCGTCGTAAAGGCCTTGGTGTAGTCGGTCTCAGGCTTGAAGACCTTGATCGCCACCATTTCATCGAAGAACTTCTTGTAGTGAGCGTCGGTGATGCAGCCGATGCCCTTTTCCAGGCCCTCACCGGATTCGATGATGCCGTATTCCTTCATCTTGGTGATCGAATAAGCGATCTGGCCATCCGTCATTTCCGGATTGTCCTTTTTGATCAGCTCATTGCCCTTGCTGTTGTCGCCGTAGAGATAGTTGTACCAGCCCTTTATCGAGGCATCGGCGAAGCGCTGCACGACGTCAGGCTTGGTATCGACCATCTGCTGGGTCGTGGTGATCATCGTCGAATAGGGTGAATAGCCGTTATCGGCGAGAAGAAAGACTTTCGGCTCCCAGCCGGTCTGCTTCTGGATTTCGTAGGGTTCCGAGGTCAGGTAACCCTGCTGGGCGGATTGCTTGTCGGCAAGGAAGGGGCCGGGATTGAAATTGTAGGGCTTGTATTGCTCATCCTTGAAGCCCTGAAAGTTTGCCTTCATCCATTCGAAATAGGTGAGGTAGCCATCCTTGCTGAGGAACAAGGTCTTCAGCTTCGCAAGATCTGCGAACTTGTCGACGCCGACGTCAGGATGGGCGATCAGGATCTGCGGGTCTTTCTGAAAGATCGCAGCGACATCGACGAGCGGAATACCCTGCTCGACGGCGGAGATTTCGCCCTGTGGCCCGCCCATATAGAAGTCGATCTTGCCTGAGATCAGCAATGCGTTGTTGGCGGCATTCGGTCCGCCCTGCACGATGGAAACGTCAAGGCCGTATTTGGCATAGGTTCCGTCGGCCACCGCCTGGTAGAAGCCGCCATGTTCGGCCTGCGCCAGCCAGTTGGTACCATAGCTGACCTTGTCGAGCGCATAACCGGGAACACTGGCGGCAAGCATCCCGCCAAGCCCAAGAACTGCAGAAAATACTGATGTTTTCAATCTGTTGGACATGGCGGCGTTCCCCTTCTGGTGCCATGGAAGCTCGTTTTCGGCCTCCGATTTTCCGCATTTGAGCGATTGCTTCGCTCTTTGAAAAGCATCAAAATTCGTGCGCAACGATGCCTTTTTGGCATCTCACCTGATGTCTGTGCCTAAATTGGGCGCTGTGCTTAAAAACGATGCAACGAGGTCGCGATGCTGCACTCCAGAAAGCTTCTCTACATCAACGAGATCGCAAAAACGGGCTCGATCAGGAAGGCCGCAGCGCGCCTCAATGTCGCCTCTTCAGCGATCAACCGACAGATTCTGGCGCTGGAGGAGGAGATGGGCGCTCCGCTCTTCGAGCGCCTGCCGCGTGGCTTGCGCCTGACGGCCGCCGGCGAACTCTGCATCGAGCATATTCGCGAGGTTCTGAAGAACTACGAGCGGCTGGAAGGGCGCATCAAAAGCCTGAAGATGCAGCAGGCCGGCAAGGTACGGCTGGTGACGACGGTCGGTCTTGCCGCAGGCCCGCTGCCGGAAATCATCGCCCGCTTCCAGTCGGAGCATCCGCGTGTCTTCATCCAGCTGCGCAACGATGCCGGGACGATGACAGTCAACCCGGTGCTGTCGGGTGAGGTGGATATCGGCCTCGGCTTCAATATTCCGGCGACACCCGGTATCCGCACGCTCGGCAATTTCGATATCCCGATTGGCGTCATCCTGCCGCCCGGCCACCCCCTGATCGGACCGGGGCCGATCAATCTCGGCGATGTCGTGCAGGAGCGGCTGGTGCTTGCGCAGCAGGGTACCAGCCTGCGTGAGGTCATCAACCTCGCAATGTCCAGGCTCGATATCCCTGTCGAGCCTGTTTTGGAAACCAATGCCTCGGAAATGCTGAAGAAACTGGTCAAATGCGGAGCAGGGCTCTCCATGCTGAACCCGCTCGATGTCATCACCGAGTGCCGCCAGGGCGAACTAGTGTTCCGCCCGATTGCCGAGCCGCATAGCCGCCATCAGCCGATGAAGCTCTTTGCCCGCGCCCGCGCGCCGCTCGATTCCGCCACCAGCCTTTTCGTAGAGTATCTCCTGGCCGAGCTTGCGGGTCTCGTTCAGGAACTGCAGGCCAAGGGGCACATCCCGCTGGAGCGGCCTGTCGTTGCGTGATTAGTGCGAATAAAGGTTGGAGAGCGGATAGCGCTTCAGATCATAGAGCAGCTCGATAAAGCCCTTCACCTGATGGCGGCAGATTGCTTCGCCCTTTTCGGCCGTGCCCTTCGAAGCATCGCCGACGACGCCGTTCGGATTGAGATCATGCGCGATCCAGGCGAGCGAATGTGGCGGCAGCGGCTGGATATACTGTGATTGCTCGCGCATCCATTCGGCCTTCGACACGAAATTCTCAGCCTTCTCCATCCGTACCAGCTCCGGTCGGAAATGCAGCATCAGCGATGTCTCGACTTCGCCGCCATGGATGCCGTAACGTGTCTCGTGCTCGCTGATCATGCCGTCAGGATTGCCGAACCGGCCCCATTGGGTAGAAACCACAGCCATCTGGTAGCGCACGCGCAGCTCGCGGGCGACGATGCTCATGATATCGACATTGCCCCCATGCGAGTTGACGATAACGAGCTTGCGCACACCCGCCTCCGCCACCTTCGCGCCGATCGCCGTCCAGACGGGGATCAGCAGCTCGGCACCGAGGGAAAGCGTACCTGGACCATAGACATGCTCGTTGGCCTTGCCGATTTCCTGGGTTGGCAGGACAAGGATATCGAGGTCCTCGGGCCGTTGCCGGCGCAATTCCGCCAACATGCCGTTGGCGATCGCCACATCGGTTGCGATGGGCAGATGCGGACCGTGTTGCTCAGTCGAAGCGATTGGCAGGATAGCGATGGTCGTGTCGGCGGAAAGCGCGGCAAAATCATAAGTGTTCAGTTCATTCCAGTAGAATGGTGTCCCCATCGCCGCTTCCCTCTTTGTCATTATTCGATAGTGAGTAGGGAATAACGCGACATGCGAAAAGCATCGATTTGCGCGCGCGCCGCTGCCTTTTTGCGCGCATAATGTCGTTAGTCCGATGTCAGGCGATCTTTGCACGCTGGAAATAAATATTCCGCCGTTGCCCCTTTCGGGGAAGGCTTTGGTTTGACCGCGCTTGGCGCAGGTCTGTAGATAGTCATTGGCACGCAGAACTGCCTGCGAGTGTTCAGATTTAATGATCCGCAATTGGAGGGCCGACCATGAGCCTACGTATCAACGATATTGCTCCCGATTTCACCGCCGATACCACCCAGGGCCCTGTTCAGTTCCATGACTGGATCGGCAATGGCTGGGCCGTTCTCTTCTCGCATCCGAAGAACTTCACGCCGGTCTGCACGACTGAGCTCGGCACCATGGCCGGCCTTGAAGGCGAGTTTAAGAAGCGCGGCGTCAAGATCATCGGCATTTCCGTCGATCCGGTCGAAAGCCACGGCAAGTGGAAGAACGACATCAAGACGGCAACTGGCTTCGATGTCGAATATCCGCTGATCGGCGACAAGGACCTGAAGGTCGCCAAGCTCTATGACATGCTGCCGGCTGGTGCCGGCGAAAGCTCCGAAGGCCGCACGCCCGCCGATAACGCCACCGTGCGCTCGGTCTTCGTCATCGGCCCGGACAAGAAGATCAAGCTGATCCTTACCTACCCGATGACGACCGGCCGCAATTTCAACGAGATCCTGCGCGCCATCGATTCCATCCAGCTGACCGCCAAGCACCAGGTTGCTACACCGGCCAACTGGAACCAGGGCGACGATGTCATCATCACGGCTGCCGTCTCCAATGAAGACGCCATCGCCCGCTTCGGCTCCTTCGATACGGTTCTGCCGTATCTTAGAAAGACCAAGCAGCCGTCTGCGTGAGTTAGCCACTGCGCTGATACTGTGATTGGATCAAAAGACGTCCCGGCTTCCGGGGCGTCTTTATTTTTAGGTCGGCTGGCGCAGGCCTCTATCAGAGACGCATTCTCGCTTTCCCGCGAACGAGAATGGTTGCCGCGGACGTAGAGGTAGTATTGCTCGCTGCAGCGCCGCTTTGGAACGCAGGTCGGTCCTGGCCTATTCGGATGGCGTCACACGGGTCCAGAAGTCGTCGAACGCGACCGAATCGAAGAAGGCCGAAGCTCGGACGATACGGTCGTCGCGCATGTCGAGAAACCAGGCATAGGTGTTGACGTAAGGTTTTCCGTCGCGGGCGATGCCGCGGGCATCGAAAAAGACGATCACGGTGTCGCCGTCGGCATAGACGTTGCGGATCACGGGCTTCAGCGGCGCCTTCATGCGGGCATTGAACGGGCGGATCACCTCGCGCAGGAACGCCTCGCGGCTAGGATAGGTCTTCGACGCCAGCGAATAGCCCTCGATGGTCCAGCGGGCGTCGTCGGCGAGCAGGTCATAAGGACTACCTGTGCCAGACGCCCACTTCTCAAACCCAGCCTCGACGGCCGTCTTGTTGCGGCGTTCGGTTTCGGTCAGCGTCTGCGAGGCCGCCCGGGCTTCGAGCCCGCAAAGGGCCAGGATGGTGGCGGCGATGCCGAGCGCAGCGTTGAAGATGCCGCGGGCGAGGGATCGCGGGCTGTGGACGATGGCACTTGCGGTGATGGACATGRCTTCCTCCAGAGATTGATTGGTGGTGCGACACCCGCTGAGCGGGTGTCGCGTGCGAGGCTCTGCGCCGATCAGATCTGGTTTTCCCAGGCCTTGAGCTGATGCTCCTTCAGCATGTCTTCGATGACCTTTGGAACCACGTTGCGAAACTTGCCTGTGTCGGCGGGGACGACCTCGATCATCCGGTCGATCATTTCCTGCGGGTCCATCTTGCCTTCAGGGGTGGCGAAGAAGTCGTTGAAGCCGTTGCGCAGGTCTGCCCGCTTGGTGAAGTTCTTGCTGTCATCGAGCCAGCGGAACGGATTATCGGCCATCGTCTCGTTATAGCCGGTGTAGTAGGCGCCCGGGTTGATCGTCTGGATCTTGATGCCGTAAGAACCAAGCTCCTGCTGCAGCGCTTCGGCGATCGATTCCAGGGCGTGCTTGGTGGAGACGTAGGTACCCCAGTTGGCCGGAGTGAACAGGCCGCCCATCGAGGAGGTGAAAACCACTTTGCCCTTCTTGCCTTCGCGCACCCATTTCTGAACGACACCTTGGGTCAGTACCAGCGGCAGGAAGACATTGACTTCATAGTTCTTGCGGACGAGCTCGACCGGAATTTCCCAGACCGGGCCGGCCTCGCCCATGCCTGCATTGTTCCAGAGCACGTCGAAATCCCAACCCTGCGCCTGTTTGATGTCATAGGGGTCGGTGAGATCGAGGCGCTCGACGCGGAAGTTCTTCAGGCCGAGAGCGGCCGCTTCTTCACGCAGCGGCGTGACCTGCGACGAAACCTGCGTGGTGGCGATGATGTTATGGCCGTTCTTGGCCATGCCGATGCCTGCGGCTTTGCCGAAACCGGACCCGGCGCCAGTGATGAGAATGGTCTTGGTCATAATAACGTCCTTTCGATGTGCTTGGGGTTGGAAAGCATTTCAGGCGGTGAGGGCGGCCGCTGCAGCCTGGGCAATTTCGAGGTCCTGGGCGACGGCCCCTCCGGACACGCCGACCGCGCCGATCACGATATTGCGTCCATCGGTGAGGGGAATGCCGCCGGCGAAGACGACGAGGCCGCCATTGGTCTGCTCCAGACCGAACGAGGTGCCACCGGGTTTGCAGAATTCGCCGATTGCTTCGGTGCGCATGGAAAACAGTGCCGCTGTCCGGGCCTTGTTAACGGCGATGTCGATGGAGCCCAGCAGGGCTTCGTCCATGCGGACAAACGCCTTCATGTGGGCGCCTGCGTCGAGGACAGCGATATTGGCCGGGACGCCGATTTCTCTTGCCCGCGCCTCGCCGGCGGCGATGACCCTGCGGGCTTCGTCAGTGGTAATCATCTCCCTGTCTCCCTTTTCGTTCGGGGATTAATGCTTCCCGTTCGATGAGACAGGTGTAGGCCGGAAGGCGCTTTGCGGTATTTCCATCTCTTGCTGCAGTATTTGCAGATCTTGCGCTCGGACTGCGCACGAAGGGGCCGGCGAACGCGTCAAGACGGCGGATATTGCTAGGAGGTGAAGAGCGTGCGGTACTGGCCAGGCGTCAAGCCGGTCATCTTGCGGAAGACGCGGGTGAAATTGGCCTGCGAGCCGAAGCCGGCGTCGATAGCGATCTCCACCAGCGAGGACTGCGCGAGTCGCAGCTTCTCCTTGGCCGCCTCGATCCGTCGCTGGGTGACGTAGCGATGCGGGGCGAAACCGGTGGCCGCACGAAACGTGCGGGAAAAGTGAAAGGGACTGAGGCAAGCCTCTGCAGCAAGGTCTTCCAGCGAGATCTCCGCCGCGATGCGAGCCTCGATGAAATCGAGGACGCGCCGCAGCCGTTTCGGATCGATGGTCGGTGTCCGAGTCGGCGGACGCCAGTGGGCGGACGAATAGGTGCCGAGCAAATGCGCCGCCAGAGCGAGCTGAATCCCGTCGAGAAACAGACGGTCTGTCGCCTCCAGTTTTCGATTCAGCACGCCACGAAAGAGCTCACCGATCTGCAAGACCACCGGATCGGGGACACCGCCCGCATAGGCGAGCTGCACCTTGGCCGGGTCGATGTCGAAGTTCGAAAGCGCGCTCTCACCGACAAGCGATGGCGGCAGGAAGATGTGAAGGGACTCGGGCATGGTGCCGACGATCTCTACGGCGCTCTCATTGACCCCGGCGGGACATACCCATGCGACGCCGGGGCGGGCGATAGCCTCCCGCCGGTGACCGTCGCCGGTCCACCTGATCTTCGACTGACCAGACAGCAGGACTGCTATTTCCGTGCATTCGAGGGTGAGATCGACCTGCCAGCCCGGATCGAAATGCCGGAGCTCGACCTGCAGCCCGGAACATTCGATAAGCCCGCCCACCTGCTTGCTGGTCGGATATTTTCTGTCCCCTTGCGACGCGTCGAAATCCATGTCGCATCCTCGTCTTGAAGGCAGGTCTGGAAATTTGAACCATTCAGCATCGACGAGCCGATTGCTGCCGCCACGCTGCCGTCTGCAATTCTATTTTGATTTATGAATGAAACTTCCGGACACGGGCCACGCTGATATCACGAGCCCGCGCATTGCGATCAGGATTTTGACGAAAATTCAGGCGAGTGCAAGTGTCATAGCCCGAACTGCTGGTATCAGCATCTTGGCCGTAGAACGTCACGATCTCGTTGGCTTGTCGGCGAAAACTACGGGGAATGTATCGAGAAAGCGCCTGCTTCGGAATATTCGACGAAAACAGGCGCTTATCTCTAAAACTGGCTCCCCGGGCCGGATTCGAACCGGCGACCTGTCGATTAACAGTCGAATGCTCTACCGCTGAGCTACCAGGGATCACCGCTTGGCCGCGGCGTGAGCGGGGTAATACAAATGCTTTCCCGATTTGCCAAGCAGTTTTTTCAAAAAAATGAAATCAGCTTGTATTCGCGGCGCTTGAGCCCATCTTTTGTGGATGACTAGCAGGAAAAATGGGCCGAAAAAGGCCGGAGAAAAACGTTTCGGGATCGATCACAAGGATGGCAAGCTGGTTCTCGGCTCGCTGCGGGTGCCGATGCCGCGCTCGCGCATCGCACGCATGACGACCGGAGCGCTGCTCATTTTCGGCGGCATTCTGGGCTTTTTGCCTGTCCTCGGGTTCTGGATGCTGCCGCTGGGCTTCCTCGTCTTATCCCACGACCTGCCGATAGCACGCAGATGGCGGCGACGCGTCGCGGTCTGGTGGCATCGCCGAAAGCGCCCTGCGTGAAGTCGCCAAGGAAGCCATAACCGACCATGCCGACGACGGGCGCTGATTGAACTGCCTGCCGGTAGATCGGCGCACTGCGGTTGCGCGGTGGTGGGCACCATCACTGCGGAAAGACGGCGGGCCTTTCGCCAGAGGCGGGAGAGGTCGTGCCCGACTCTGTGATCTCCGACAGGTGGATTGGCAGTTCGCCATTTTCCTCAAGCGCCGTCGCCGTAATCACGAGTGTGCCGACGAGAATGATCAGCAGCTTCACCGCATTGGGGCTGAGGTTGGCTTTCCGCCACCAGCCGGTCTGAATACGCGAAGGCTCGAGGTAATATTTATAGTAAAATTCCGGATCGCTGGTTTCGACGAGATTGTCATAGATATGCGACGGCACTCCGACATGCCGGACTGGGCGGCGGCCGGCGAATTTGGCATGAAGAACCTGGGTTTCTGGATCGTAGGATACGGCGCGGATCTGTTTGGAATTCAACGGCACCCAATTCATCTCTGCTCCTGTCTCTCCCACAGGCAGCATGGAATGACGATTCTGAAAGTCAAGTTAAGAATTCGTTACTAATGTTTGAGGTGATATTTCGATTTATCTAATATAATGGAAGTGAGGGCGTTGTTGCGATCGCAGATCGCACCTCCTGGATGAATATAAGTGATAGGCTAAACTCATTGAGATATGCCTATTGTGCAATTCGGATAGCCTGGAGGCCTGTCTGAGCAGCTGTTAGCCTAATTGTTGTTCAACCGAGCGCGAATTTCCAGCAGAATGGGTCTTTTATCATCAGCTATGCGTGCGGCTGTCGCGGCGCCCTTCGAGACTGGATCGGCCCTTGTTCTATATGCGCTGGATGTGGCCGGAGTTTGAAATTGCAGGAAATGTTTTTGGAAAGCCCTCTTGCGATTTCCTTACGATCATTCTAAACGCTCGCCACGGCTAACATGACAGCCTGTGAGGCCTCGTGGCGGAGTGGTGACGCAGAGGACTGCAAATCCCCGATAAATGTAATTAAATCAACGGTCGTTCTGAATAAGAGCGCCGAAATCACGCCTTTTTCTCTTTTTTACCATCATTGTTTTTGTTCACAATTTTCGGCTGTTCAGAATGGCCGAAACGCTTCTTCGTGGCCTCCAGGACCCGCTTTTCCGTCTCCTTCGCATAGCCACGATATGCGGCCGCCGTCTTGTGCTTCGACAGGACTCGACCCTGTCCTTCGGTCAGCCCGCTCTCTTCCAATTCCGTCATGCCGCCATGCCTGCACTTGTCCAGGCTGAATCCGACCGGGATTGATTCGCCGTCGTCGCGGAGCTTGTCGGCCATCTCGCGGACCTCGTGGGCGAGGAACGTTCCGTCTCCGAAGAGCACGCCGTTTTTCTTGCAGACGATCGACGTGCCGTAGCGCGGCGTCTGGGCGAGGATCTTTTCTGCGTCTTCGTAGAGTTTGACGAGTTCTCCCGTCTCCTCGTCGAGATATTCGAGCGGGTGCAGGGCAAGCTCGTCCGTCTTCCGGTGCTTCAGACGAATCTTGTCCGGGTGATCAGAGGCACGGTAGCCGGTCCACGGCGCGTAGCCGGCGCCGATCGAGGAGGGACGCATCAGCCACTCGAAGGCCAGGACGGCAGCCGCAGCCAATTCCCCGCGACCGTTTGCGATAGCGCCGTTGGCAAAGGCATAGACGGTCTCGCGGTCAACATGGCCTTTTGTCTGCTTCTTCCGGCGCTTCAGGGTTACGCCTTCCCATGGGTTTGGCGTGTCTGTCCGGAACATCTCCGGATAGTGCGGCTTCATGCGCTTCCACATGGCCTTACAGTAGGTGACGAGCTTCTCGCCCACACGCGTGCCGCCGAAGGCTTCGTAGATCTTCTCGGCCGTGCTGACCGCGATATTGGCGACCCTCGCATCCCCGACCCGGCCTTTCTCGAGCTTGATGTCGCAGACGCGATCAAGAATGCGCTTATAGTCCGGCCGGCTGAACTCAGCGACCCGCTCAGTGAACGAGCTGTGCTTTAGGTAGGTGTTCACCAGCCACTCGACGGTGCCGTATCGGCTCGTATCTGGCTCATGAAGGGGATTCGCCTTCTGACGGCGCCATTCGTCCAGCCGGTCGTTCCAAACGCGTGCTGCCTCGTGCAGCTCCTTTTCGGATAGGTTCACGCCGAGAGGCGCGCTCAGATATGGGCACCCGGCCTTGCGATAGAGGGTGGGGCAGGTCCAGTAATATCCGGTCCCGCCGCTCGCGAGCTTCTTGAACGACGTGTATTGCGGCAGGGTGACCGGGATCATCACCACGCTTCCGGGTCTACGTTTCCGGCGGTTACGCCAATAGCCTGGTCCAGATCGATCTTCCGCCACGCTCTGAATTTGCCTTTGCCGGTTCCCGTTTCAATGAACGGCTTCGGCCATATCGTTCCCACACGGCTCAAGAAGGCGTCAACCGTCTTCTCGCCGGCATAGGCGGCAGCATGCTCGTCCCTGAGGACAGCAGGCCAGCAGCCGGTGGGTATTTCAGCGTGCTTAGTCATTGTCTCCCCGGTTTCCACAGGGGTTTTCCACAGGTGCGCCAATGGTCTGACGTCTCCTCAGACTGAAGTCCGAAGTGAGTTTTTTGGTGGAACGCAAAGACCGGGCAATCATTTATCCGCGGTCCAATAACTTCAGGTAAAGCCCCATGAAAAAAATCATCATTGCTGTAGCTCTGGCTTTTTCGTCCGTCATTGCCGTCCCGGCCGCTTCCTATGCGGACAGCGTCATCATTCGTACTGATGACGGTCCGGGCCTGCATCGCGGCTGGGAACGTAGCGAGCACCGTGGCTGGTACAACGGTCATCGTGGGTGGAGAGCTCGAATGGTCCATGAAGATTACCGGCGCCACCCGTCTTGCTTCACCAAACGGGTAACGACGTATCGGTATGGTGAGCGAGTTACGCGGACGACCAATGTCTGCCGCTAACTGAACCCAATTTCGCCGCATGGAGCCGGAAAGTGATCCACTCTCCGGCTCCTGCTGTTTTGGCGGTTCTTCCCTACACGTTTTAGATCTAGGCCACATCGGCGCCGCCAACAMATGTTCTGCGAGTGCCGCTGCCTTAGTTTGTTCCCCCTCTGGTTGGTCTAAATTAGGACGTTGCGGCGCAACTTGAACGTTTTGCGAACGCGATGTGAGGTCAACGGGCGTCACCTCCTCCTGTGAGGGCGGTGGGGGGTGATCGCGATGGGTTTCCGTTGATGAGATTTGTCCCTGTGATAGACTATGGATATGTCCGAGGAGGAATTCTGCCGGCGGTTTGCTGAACGGGTCCGGCTTTGGGTCCGCGCGGGTCGCAAACCATTTGGAAGGGAGCCCGAGGCCTACTCGGTAGTGGTCGCTCCGATCTACTGGCGCGAGTTGTGGAAAGAGGGCTGGAGCCCTGAGAAATGCGCCGATAACGACGCAGATTATTGGGGGCCAACACACCATCGCTCGGCATAGGAGCGTAGCGGTGTGTTGAGTTCTCTCGATGGTGGCGTACGGCCGCCCAATGGGATATACTAAGTGGATCATTGGCAAGTCTGATCCGTTGGCGCTGATGGCTGAGTGCATCAACGCGCACCCGCTGACCGTACTGGGAGGGGTGCAACTTGCTCGACAAACTTCATTTGCCTGAACCATCGATTTTAAGAGAATTGGCCCGCCGCTACGCGGCGGATGACGCTCATGTTGTGCGTCTCGCGGAGCGTGCGCTCCAAGTGATTTCCAACGATCCGTCCCTTCTTGATGGGCCCGATATGGATGCGGCTTTGTTCTTGATCGTTCACAAGATTGCGCAGGAAGACTGCCCTTGACGCCCATCCCTCGCGATGAGGGCGGTGGGGTGGTGGCGATTTTGGAGTTCGGCCAGATGGTGACCGTCTCGCCATGCTCAAGCGCTTCGCGGACCAGCCAGACGATTTCCTCGTCGGTTTCGAACGGAACATGAGTTCGGCAGAGATGCCCGTCGGCATCGCGGCATTCGGCCTGCCAGCCGGCCGTGCGGATCTCTGCGCTCGTTTGGAGATTGACGGGGTTCGGGTTTTTCATCGGCTTATGATCTCCCCAGTACGCCGATCGACGACCTCGCCGGACATCAGCTTTTTGAAGCGGTTATTGGAAAGGCTGGACTTCTTTTTAATGCCGAGGTGTTTCAGCCGGTTGGCGTTGACCTTCGAGCGGACCGTGGCTTCGGTGCTGGTCTTCTGCTTGTGCGCGGTGCCGAGGACAGCCTGAAGGTTCCCCTCGCGGTTTTGCCCGCCGAGCCAAAGAGGGGTTATATGATCGAATTCAATCTTGTCGCCTGGTCGGAAGGCATGACCGGTCAAGGCGCACTTGTCGTCCTGCTTTCGGAGGATGCGATCCTTGCAGGCGTCGGTCGGCGCAGAATCGTCCGTCCGTCCGATCCATTCCTCTACAGTCCTCATGCGCGCCTCCCGCTGAACCACGGCATGAAGCGCTCGATGATCGACTTGCGTGTCGGGCGACTGTCGGAGGCGGTCTCGCGCTTCAGCTGGTCCAGCTTCTCGGCGACCTTCTCCCGATTGGCGAGGGTGCTGGCGCGAGCGTGGGGCTTTGATCGGAGGTATTCAGCTGCGGTTCTCATGGTTGCCACTCCCATTGATGCAGATATCCGACGAACTCGCCGGCGCCGTAGCGCTGCTGAAACCAGCGGAGCATCGCGGCGTAGTCGACGAACCCATCTAGGCGTGCGAACTCATCCCGGTCTCGGGGAAGACCTTCGACGTTCCCCAAGGTGACGCCACTGGTCCGGATGGCGACGTAGGTGACGCGAGTGCAGATCGGGTCGTCTTCCGTCAGCTTCCGGCAGTGCGGCGTGCGCTGGCCGGTGTAAAGCTGGATGCGGTCGCCGACATTGGCGCGGCGGGTATGGCGGATCGTCTGCCGCTTCTCCCGTCGCTCGACCGGGCCTGCAAACTCGGCTGCGAAGTTGAGCGCGACCATTATGCCGCCCTCCGATTTGCCAAGGTGAAGGGGAGAGGACCGGACAGAACCCACATGTGATACATGTCGGCTTCGTCGACGAGCTCGACCGCCGGCGGCATCACTTGGACGGCCGTCGCTTCCTTCCCGCATATTTCGTTTTTGATGCGCTGCATGTCGCGCCACGGCGGCTCAAGCTGTGAGGCGGTCCGGATGGCGAGGTGGATGACCTCGTTGCCCTGCTCATCGAGGAAGGGACGGAYAAGGACGACATAGAGGTTGTTGGCCCGCACCCTGCGGACTTCCCTGTTCCAACCTTTGCCGCCGGGGATACCGTCGGGCAGGTCGGTGATGCGCCAGAGGCCCCAGTCACCTTTCAGGCCTTTGCGTTCGAATGCGCGGGCGGCGCGGCGTTGCTGACGGGTGCTCATAGCGCGGACCTCGCTTCAGCAAGGCACTTTACCCAGATCGCCGGAGTAATCACGCTCATGTCGTTATCGCGGGACAACACTTCGAATATAGCGGCTTCATCGCAGTCCTCGTCGACCATCAACTCGATGATCTTCTCTTCGGCCTGGCTGTTGTCCCATTCGTCGCCTGCCAGCAGGTCGGTGATCGTGAGGCACTCCTCGCAGACGACTTCGCAACCGACCACGCGGGCGCCGTTGTCGGCGAAGCACTCGCTATCGCAGCGTTCGCAAAACGAACCGAAGCCTGCACTGATCCAGTGATGGCTCTTGATCTCCTCGACCTGAAGACCATCCATCTCGTGTGCGCGTTCGAGCGACAGGTAGGCGTCTTCGAGCGTGTATGGCTTGCCGTCGAGATCGAACTCTCGGCCATGATAGGCGAGCAGCTGCCTTGCGGCGTCATCCTTGGTCGGCGCATTGAAGGGATGCCAGTCAAACTCGCCGTCATGGCCACCGACCCAAATCGTGGTCGCGGGCTTCACCGCCTCGACGGCGGCGACCGGCGCAGCGGTAGCAGACGGGAGCGCCGGCGCAATAGCAAGCGCGGCACTGCTGACAAGGAAATTGCGGCGGCTGATCATCATGCATCACCTGCCTTTCCCTTCGCCATCAGCCGCTCAAGCGGCGACATGTGTTCTTCGACGGCCTTCGCCATCAGCCGCTCAAGCGGCGACATGTGTTCTTCGACGGCCTTCGCCTTCAGAGGCGGCAGGCCGAACTTCTCGAGATATTTTCGGGAGTGCTTGGCCCATACCTTCCGGCCCCAGCTCGTCGAGGCGAATTCCCACGGGCGAGCAGCGCGCAGCGCCTTCTTGCGGCTGGCGAGGTCGGCGTCGGCCGGGAGGTTCCGGTGAACCTCACCGACGACGTGAGAAGCGGTTTTCTGCCAGTCGATCATGATGCCAGCTCCGCATTGGCGAAGGCCAAGATCGCCGGGTGATAGGCAAGCTCTCTCAACTTCGCGCAGGTTTCGGGATTCTGAAGAACGACAGGGCCGGTATCGCCATCGATGTGGCCACGCTCCGGCGCTACCGCCATCGGCTCGACGAGCGAACGCAGGATCGGGAAGCGGATGAGGATTCCGCTTTCGACGGTCGTATAATAGCCGCCGCCCCTCATGACCTCGGCTTCGGCGTAGTCACCGGACCAAACGAGCGGATAGGCATAATTGGCGTTGTTCGGGCGCCAGAACGTCACGTATGGGCGCCAGCTCCACTCGGGGCGTAGATCGCAGATGAGGAAGGGGCCGATCATGCCGCTCTCCGCTTCAAATCTTCTGGATTGGTGAGGATGAGACCCTGCTCGGAGAAGTGCCGGTGGACGGCGTCGAGATAGGTCGTCTTCTGGCGGGTCGTCATGATCCGGGTCACCCCGAAATCAAACGGCACCATCATCAGCTTGAGCTTGTGCTCGTAGGGGAGCGGCATGATCACGGCGTCATATTCGGCCTTGAACACGTCGTTCTCGTTCCGGAGGATCGGCACGCCGAAATGAAGCTTGCAGTAGCCGCGCACCTCTTCCGGCGACTGGTCGCCGAGCTGCGCCGAGATTTCCAACACCCACTGGCGCTGAAGCCGGTTCTGGTCGCTGGTCCGGTGCTTGCCGTCGGTGATCGAGCAAGTGAAGGGCATCGTCTTGCCCATGATGTATTTCACCAGCATGTCGCGGGCTTGATCGGTGTCGACGATACGGTTGTTGGTGCCCACGCTAGCCTCCGTTCATCGGCGAAAGCTGTGCGAGGCGGCGCGTCTTGATCGCGAAGGCCGCATCGATCATGTCGGCATGGCCTTCCGTCTCAAGCACGGCGGGCGCGTCGAAGTCGTTCCAGATCTCTTCGACGTCGGCCTCGTCCTTCGCGCCGCCCAAAGCCGTTTCGATTTCATCGAGGAAATCGCCGAGAACAAACTCGCTCTCGCTGGCTGGCTGTTCAGTCACCGGATCGGCGTCGATCGTCTTGGCGGACGGCGGAGCAGGCGGCTTCGGAGGCTTGGGAGGAGTTGGCTTGCTCTCGACCGATTCAACCGGTGGGGTGATGTCGCGCATCGCTTCGGCTTCGGCGATCTCGCCCACTTCGAACTCGTCTCGGATACCGCCAAGAACGTCGCCGAAGAGTTCGCGAAGGCAGTAGCCAGCGGCGCGCCACGCAAGCATGCGCTGCGGGAAGCGATACCAGGGGCTGTCGTTCGGCTTCTCCTCGTTCTTCTTGTCCCACTTGTTCCACTTGATGACTGTGGCCTTCGTCTGCCACAGACCAGCGCGCTCGGCGTCGGATTGGGAGAACTCGACCCGCTTTTCTTCGCCGGTGTCGAGGCGCTTGGCCTCGCAGAAACCGACCATCTTGCCGTTGCGCTCTTCGCAGCCGGTCCGGAGATAGGCGACCTTGCCGGACATGCGCACGACGTTGATCAGGCCATCGCCATAGAGGGCGGGCCGGCCGTTGATCACGGTGAAGCTGCGAAGGCTGACCATAGGCTTAAGTCCAAGCTCGGCGCCGGACATGATAGCGACTGCAACTGCTGCCGCTGCTGGTTCGCCTTCTAGTTTGCCGATGAGCGCTGCCGGAGCGAGGCCAGAGGCGACCACGGCGCGACCGATGCGCATAGTCTCCTCGAATGTCTGCGGAACGATGGCGAGGACATTGCCGCCGCCTGAGAGGGTCGGGACATGACTGTTCATGCCTGCTCTCCTTCGGCTTCGGGCTGGACGACGCGAACAATCTTCTTCTGCGCCATCTCGGATTCGGCCTTGATCGCCACGACCTCGACCGTGGTTTCGCCACGCGCGGTCTCGACGACGACCTTGTCGCCGACATTGACGGTCAGTTCGGCCGGGATGAAGTAATCATAGGTTTTCTCGTCCTTCTGCCACTTGAACTTGATAGCGGCGACGAGGAGTGCGGTTGCTTCGGTCATTAGGCCGCCCTCTGCTCGCTGCGGATCGCCATGCCGGCCAGTTCGACGCCGGAACGCGCCGCACGGTTGGCAAGGGTCTCTACGACTTCCTTTATCTCTGCCCGGTCCTTCAGCGCCATGAGGAGCGCGTCGAAGTCGGTCACCTCGGCATAGACGAAGGTGCGGAGCGAGACTTTCGCGCCGGTCCGGCCTGCCGAAGCATTGCGTGCCTGAGCATCGCGCTCGGCTGCCGCTGCCTGTTGAGCTAGACGCTCGGCTTCGGCGATGGCGTTGTTCTGCGCAGCGATTGCCGCGGCGTCGTTGTCGTTCTTCGCCGCTGCTCTCTCGGCCGCGACACGAGCCGCATCGGCTTCGCGCTGGATGCGGTCGGCTTCTGCCCGCGCCGCAGCCTGGCGCTCGCGCTCTTTGCGCGCTTCCTCCTGCAGGAAGGCATCCATGTGCCGCTTCAGCTTCTTGCTGATCGCGTCCGGCTCATCCTTAAGGGTGCGCCACTTGTCGTCGACCGCTCGACCGGCGTCGAGGTGAGGCTGCTTCTCGACCTTGTGAAGGTCGGTTGCCTTCTTCGCGATCGTCGACAGGCGCTTAGACCAGATCGCGGCGCGATCGGCTTCCGCCTGCGTCGTGATCGGCTTCCTCATGAAGGCTTCGGCCTGTTCGCGCTCGGCGGCAAACTCGACCTGCAGGGCTTCGAACGGATCGGTCGGAAGGTTGTGACCGATGGCAGGAGTTTCCGGCTCGTCATCCCAGCCAGCGCCCTCGATCGCCTTGGTGTAGGCTTCATAGCTGATCGGGTTGCGGCAGCACCACGTCCAGACATCGGAAGCGTCAACCTGATGATCGCCGCGCATCGCATGCCACTTGCCATCCTCAAACCAGATGGCGACCGGCTCCCACGGCTTGTCCTTGAAGCGGGTGCGATAATAACCCTGCTGAGGATCGCCGTCGTGGATCGGGCCGATATTGCCGGCGAGGGCGTTCTGCCACCACGCCCAAACGTTCACTTCTGCCATGTGATTTGCTCCTGGTTGATAAGCGCGCTTGCCTTGAGGCTCTGCTCGGTCGGCGCGAAAGAGAGGACGGTGAGGACGCCGACGGCGGCCAGAGTGAGGATGAGGGTGATTGCCTTGCTGATCGCAGTGTGAAGGCGGGCGTATCCTTCGAGGACAGGCTCGGCGCGGCGGTTGATGTCGGCGAGGCGGCCTTGAATGTCGGTCATCAGCCCTCTCCCAAAAGCCAACCGTCATCGGTCGGGATGCCCATCGCCATGTCCAGGCTGGCGGCAATGGCGCGATCGGCGAATGACGGCTCTTTTTCCCGTAGATCTACCGACGACACTTCTTGGTAGATGACGGTGAGCCGACCCCTGTGGGCGTCACGGATGTGCATCCGGATTGCGTTGTCGCTTCCGAAAGACTGCTTGCAGGTGCCGCAAAGGTGAGGGAGCTGCTTGTTCTTGCTCCGGCTCATATCCGTGCTCCCTGAACGAGTGCGGACTGAAGGGCCGGAACCTCTCCGCGGAAATCAGCGGTGCGGCTCGGAAGCGCCTCGACGAGCGCGTCGAGCTGAAAGCAAATCTGCCGAAGCTGACGCTTCTCCTCTTCGGTCGGGCAGGCTTTGGCCGCGTCATAGGCCAGATTGTTCAAGGCACGGATTGCTTCTGGATAAGTCATGGCCGTTACTCCGCGGCGATCAATGTGATGGTGGGGGTGACGACCTGAGGGGTGCCGCCGCCGCGATGCGGGAACGAAACCAGTTCACCGCCGTGGGCCTCGACATCGTCGGCGGCCTCGTCGAGCTGATCGTTGTCGTACTTCAGCACGTAGCTGTCGCAGGGGTCGGATACCCATTCGAACGCGCCATTGCCGAAGTAGGCGAGGTAGCGGACTTCGTAGCCGAAGAGCTTTTCGATTGAGTGGGTCATCTCGTCCATCCTCGTCGCCTTGGCGTTTCGTTGATGGAGATACTATGCGATAATCGCACAACAAGCGCAAGGGAAAAGAGTGCTATAATCGCACAATTATTTTTTCGGGTCGCACATGAGAATCGATTCGACTCTCGATTGAGGTTCTGCTTTCATGGGAACGAAAGGAGAACGTTATGGGGTTAGCAGTGATGAAATCGCAGTCGCCGATGCGGCTGCACATCCGGTGCGAGAACTGCCTTCGGGAGAGTTCACAGGTTCTGGAGGTGCCTTCTGACACCTATGTTCCGAACGACATGTGCGACCTCGCGCAGGAAGGATATTTGGATCACGTCCAGTTCTTCTGCGCACACTGCGAAAGCTCGATCGGCAAGCTATTTGCGATCAGCGGTGGGAGCGTAGAATGAACAGAGAAGTGTTGAGCTTTATCATCGTGCCGCCGTTTGAGCGGCGGGCGGCCGTGGCGGCTGCGAAGGACCGGCTGGAAAATTATCTGTCTCACCGGTTCCCGGGCTACGACTTTAAAGTCGGTCCGTTCGCGCCGGTCGGAGACGACGAAGTATTCTGCGTCCTGCCGATCATGAATTTCGTGGGGGATGACGGCAAGAGCTACATGTGCGACCAGCCGGCACGCTGGCTCCTGCAGGATATAGCGAATGCTTGCAATGAGTTCGATCTTAAGGGCAGACGTAGCTTCGCAGCCTGAACCTTGCGTCATTGTAACGAAAGTTCATTTGATCTTAACGAAAACATTCCTATTTTGTTCTTGTGAGCAAGCGCTGGAATCGCCCCAAGTTGCCGAAAGGCGGCAGCACTCTGAGCAGTGTGGGACAGGGGCCCAGGGGCTCGCAGAAGAGGCCCGGCTAGTTCCGGGCCTTTTTCCTTTGGTCTATCACCCAATCGAGAAAAGACTTTTGCTCCTCGGTGAGCGGGCACTTCGAGTATGGCGGGATCGTTGTCAGGCCGCAGTTGAGCGTGTTGCCGTTATGCTTGATTAAGCGGGGAGCGAGTATCTTGGCATATCGATCTTCGCAGTTGCCGTAGCCATTCGGCTCAAGTGCTTTCCAAACGGCGCTGGTGAATAGGTCCGCGACCTGCAGACCGGCCCTCACTTTGTGGTTCTCGACGGCGATATTTGATGGATCGAGGACGGACCAATCGATCGATCGAACAGGCGTCATCTTCTCCTTCCCGTCGCGCATGAACGCAAGATACTCGCTCATCTTGTCGTAATCGGTACCCTTGCGCCTGGAGAAAACGACACGGAGGGATGCGTTCGCGCCTTCGGCAGCCGCCCGTTTCTTGCAAGCAGCCGTAACCCTCTCGAGCAGAAACCGAGTGAGGTAGTTGTAGAGGTGCTGGGGCCTTTTGAAGATCTCGAGTTCCTCAGCGTCGAGGATCGTCACCTTGCAGGATGAAATCACGCAGCCGCCTATCGGTTTTGTGGCGATCGTCGAACAGGCATGGACGCGTTGGTCGTGGTTTAGGTCGCGGAAATGAAGGTCGCGATTCTTGCGGTTGGCAAATTTGCTCATGACCTCGTCGCGCCAACTCGGAAGCAGCTTGTCGTTTGCCTCGTCGACGATAGCGGCGCCTATCGAAAACCAGTTCGACTGGCCGGACGTCTCGCCCCCAAGCTTTCCGAAACCTTCGTCGCCGGCTTCGTCCACATAGGCCACGAAACGTTTTACCGGAGCGCCCGACATTTAATTAGAAGCCTGGCATTGTATTGAGGACCATCCTCACGATCCCAATCACCTCGACGCTGACCCCGTCGTCAGCGTCAAACTGGCGCTCAACGACGATAGGCTTGTGCTTCGGGTTGCTCGATCGAGGATGAAACTCGGTCCTGTCCTCATAGATCTCGATCTGCTTTACTGACCATTCCCGCATATGGCCGCCGTCTCGCGTGCGCTGGACGACAACTACCATTCCATCGCGAAGCACGACACGGTGCGCGATGTCCTCATAAGCTGTTGCGACGATCGTATCGCCTGGCAGAATCGGCCGTGGCCGCAACTGGTTCATGCTGTCGCCTTCGACCTCGAATGTGAGCTGGCGGGCGTTGGGGAAGTTCTCGTCACGCGGAACAGTGATCTCCTCCGGCTCGGACTGGTCGAACTCATCCACCTCGCGGAAAAGACTCGCCGCGACGATGCCAACCTTTCTCGCCTGCACCCACTTTGCCTCTGACGGCGTTATCTCTTGGCTCCCTGGCGCGGCTTCTCCGAAATAGGACGCTGCGCCGGCAACCTCATGCGACTTGAGCTGCCGCTTGCCGCTGACGACCTTGTTGATGGCGGACGGGTGCAAACCTAGCGCCTTGGCAAGTCCTGTCTGGGACTTCCCCGGCTTCTCCAGATTATCGATCACCCATTTTTTGTATGGATCTTCAAGCATATGGCATTTTCGCATAGGGAAAATGCGTGGTCGCGTGCGATTGAAGCACAAAGCACTTGACGATGGCTGTGCGATTATCGCATAGTAACGGCATGGAACAGAGCGCACCCGAAAAGTTAGAGCCTGCCGCTTCGATCATTGATCGCTTTGGCGGACCCGAAGCCGTCCAGGAAATAACCGGCGCCGATCGGACGCGGGTGTATCGGTGGACGCAGCCGAGAGAGAAGGGAGGCACCGACGGCATTATCCCGTTGAAGCCAGCCCAGAAGCTTTGGGCATATGCGAAAGCTAACGGGATCGAGATACCTGGAGACATGTTCCTATCGACCAAGTCTGGCGCCGAGGTGGCAGCATGACGGCCGACAAACAACTCAAAGCCTATATCGACCGCGTCCTTCGCCTGAAGGAAGAGCAGGACACGATCGGCGACGATATCCGTGAAATCTATGCCGAGGCCAAGGCCGAAGGCTACGACAAGACCATCATGGGCAAGCTCGTCGCCCACCTGCGCAGGGAACTGAAGCAAGGTGCCGGCGCGGTTGCGGAAGCCGAAAGCATCTTCGACACGTACCTGCATGCATATCAGCGCGCATCTGGCACGCCAGTTGCTATCGCGCATACGCATGAGGAAAAGTTCGACGCCGAGACCGGCGAAATCCTCGAAGACATCAATCCACGCCTCGTCAAGCAGGTCGTCGACGGCATGCAGACCGAAGCCGGTCGCGCCGCGCTGATCGCTGCTGTCGATATCCTTATCGAGCAGGAAGAGGCGGAAGAAGAATTCCACACGAACCCCGAAGAGGAAGGCGAGGCCAAGGGCGCGTCTTCTGTTGAGGCGGAGGATCGGGCCGAAGGAGATGCAGACCGTCAGCGGTCTCCTGAGGCCGGAACGACTGACGGCGGGCGGCAGGGCGTCCGAGAGCAGGAAGCTTCGGCTCCTGTCCCTGCGTCCAATCCCGAGACGGTGGGCGGCTTTCCGGTTGCTGCAGCGCYGACCAGTGCGGAGGAAACCGGCGGCTACAGCAGCAAGGCCGCAAGAGTTGCAGTCGAGAACGTCGTCGATAAGAGCGTGACAGTTGTCGGTACCGAGAGCGGAACCGTCTCGAATGGAAGCCGGCCCGCGGATCCAGCGGTTTCCGGTGGCGAACCGGGCATACCAAGCTCCGATGATAGCGGCGAAAAAATGGAAACGGGCTCGAACCCCGTTCCAGGCCGGCGCGACGTCAAGTCGCTTCATAGCAACGCTGAATCGGAGCGAGCCACCAACACCAATTCCGAGATCGATCCGAGTGAGGATCGCGAAGAAGGCCACAGCCTCGACGGGAACGCCGACGCCAACGCAGGAGGCGGTCATGTAAACGCGCAGAGTGAAGCCGCACAGAGGGCAGGGGCTCTCGTCAAACCTGCTCCTGCCCACAAACCTCTTCGTCCACTCTGCCGGAACCCTGGCGAACACTGCGGCGGCTATGGAAGCACGCATTGTGCCTCCTGCATCCGTGCGTCCAAGCAGACTGAGGTGGCGGCATGAACTTCACCAACCACAAACAGCAACCCGGCCCATCCCGCTCCGAGCTGACGTCGATGATGATCGACTTCACGGCGAAGGGCGGCGAGGTCCGCACCTTCAAGCGGGGCCATAGCAGCGAATGGCTCTATCTGCGGGATCTGTTCAGGAGCTTCGGCTACGAGCTGAAGACGGACAAATCCTTCTACATCGTCAGGAAGATTGACGAGAACCGCAAGCCGAAGCGCCTCACCCGGGTGCAGGCTATCCGCGAGATCGATCGCGTTCTCGTCGCCCACGGCCATCAGCCATTTATGATTACCAAGCATGAGTTTCCGGAGGCGCGCAAATGACGCCGATCCTCCCGCCATCCTCAATAGACGCGATTGCCCAGCGCGCGATTGAACGCGGCGTCGGGCTCGATCGAAAGCAAATTTCAAGACCGGGAGCCAGATAGCCATGTGCAATTTCCGAGTTGGGCAGAAGGTGGTTTGCATCAGGGACGACTTCGCGAGGGATAGGTATGCCGGGGTTCGATATCCGGAACACGGCAAGGTCTACACTCTACGGACCGTTGAGTTCGACGACCGCTACCAGCTGACGTTCGTCAGGCTCGCGGAGATCTGCAACCCTGTTCTGATGTACCAAGGCGGAATGACTGAGGTGTCGTTCGACGCCGAAGCGTTCAGGCCCATCGTCGAGCGCAAGACGGATATCTCCATCTTCAAGGCCATGCTGACGCCGAAGACCGAGCAGGTGCCAGCATGAGCATCGTGGTTTTCGGCGCGATCTACCTCTTCGGCGTCTTCGCTCTCGCAAAGCACATCCACGAAAAGTCTCCTCTGGTCGATGAAAACGGCTCTCCGGTGGTTGTGCAATTCCGTCGGCGGCGGCCGGCAAACTCGAACTGACGGTCTCACCCCCTCGGATCGTCACGACTGGTCTCGGTCTTCACCTCCCAAGGCGCCGGGACCAGTCACCCTTATGCGGATCCTCTTATTCGCCAGGCGCAAAACGACAGCGTGAGTGGCTGAGACAAGGGGCTCCCAATTGTCAGGTGGCGACGGCGGATCGCCACCTGCAGCAGAGCCGGACGCGGCGGTTGTTTCGGCTCTGCGGAATGAAATGACGGTTTGCCCAGACGGCGGGCCGGCGACAGAGGGCGAAGGCCCGGCAAGGCTCTCTCCTCTGTCGTTTTCAGTATCGGTCCTGCGCATCGGCGTCTCCTTGGAACGAGACAGTGATCGCACAGGAGAAACAGGAAATGCCGGAAATCTCACCCGAAGATTCGGGAAAGCTAAAACAGGGCATCAGTAAAAAAATGAGTGACGTAGCAATAGCAAATTTCTTGGTCGAGGAGATCGGAGCGAGGCGCCACATCGGCGACATGCTCCGGACCGCCTGCCGCGAACTACGCGAGCGCTTTCCTCATCGCGAAGATCCAGAAAATCAATGGACTGAACGCCGCCTGCGGGGGTGGTGGAACAAAGAAAGCCGCATCGTGCAGCACTTCCAGATGGTGGAGCTCTACGAGACGGCAGAGGCACTGAGAAACGCGAGGGACACCCATGCCGAATACAAAGCCAAAACCGAGCGTCTTCGTCAGATGGCTCAGCTTCGATCGGCGGCACGCTCTGGCGATGTGGCTTCGAGATAAGGCTGCGGGCCTGGCGGAATGGGTTTGCCCGGAGCTGAAAGAGGAGGACGGCAAGTGAACGCGTATGCTGACTTTCTCAAGAACAAGATCCGTCTCGCCCCGGTATCCGGCCTTCGGGTCGACCCGGTCGACGTGAACCCGATCCTCAAACCTCATCAGCGCGACATGGTGGTTTGGGCGGTTCGCGGTGGCAAGCGCGCGATCTTCGCAGCTTTCGGCCTCGGCAAGTCTGTGATCCAGATCGAAATCCTGCGGCTGATTACAAAGATCGCCGGCGGCCGCGCGCTGATCGTCCTTCCGCTCGGCGTCCGGCAGGAGTTCCGCCGAGACGGCCAGATGCTCGGCGTCGATATCAAGTTTATCCGTCGCATCGAAGAAGCCGGCGAAACTGGCATTTACATGACGAACTACGAGACCGTGCGTGACGGCAAGCTTGACCCGAACGCCTTTGACGCCGTGTCGCTCGACGAGGCTTCGGTGCTCCGCTCCTACGGCTCGAAGACTTATCAGACATTCCTTTCGCTGTTCGATGGCGTGCGGTACCGGTTTGTAGCTACGGCCACGCCAAGCCCGAACCGATACAAAGAGCTGATCCACTATGCCGGGTTTCTCGGCATCATGGACACCGGCCAGGCCCTGACCCGCTTTTTCCAGCGCGACAGCACTCAGGCGAACAATCTCACGCTCTATCCTCACAAGGAGCGCGAGTTCTGGCTTTGGCTGAATTCGTGGGCGATCTTCCTTCAGCGGCCGTCGGACCTCGGCTATTCGGACGAGGGCTATGATCTGCCGCCCTTCGCCGTGACCTATCACGAAGTTCAGTCGAACATTGCCGATGGCGGCGTCGATCGCGACGGGCAATCGGCGTTGTTCCGAGATACGGCCATCGGCGTCGTCTCTGCCTCGCGGGAGAAGCGCGACACACTAGACGCTCGTATCGCCAAGATGAGCGAGATCCTCGCCGACGCGCCGGACGATCATTTCATCATCTGGCATGATCTGGAGGATGAGCGCCGTGCGATTGAGAGGGCGGTACCAGGATCGGTGTCGATCTATGGAAGCCAGGACCTTGAGCAGCGGGAACAAGCCATCGTCGATTTCAGCGACGGCAAATTCCAATACCTCGCCGCAAAGCCTGTCATCGCCGGCTCCGGCTGCAACTTTCAGCGCCATTGCCACAAGGCGATCTTTCTAGGCATCGGCTTCAAATTCAACGACTTCATCCAGGCCCTGCACCGCATCTACCGCTTCCTGCAGACGAGCCAGGTCGAAATTCACATCATCTACGCCGAGAGCGAGCGCGAAGTGCTGCGGACTCTGCAGGGCAAGTGGGAGGCGCATAATCGCATGGTCGAAAAAATGAGCGAGATCATTCGCGAGCATGGGCTCGACAAGCTGTCGGCTGCTGAGGTCCTGACGCGCTCGATTGGTGTTGAACGCATCGAGGCGAAAGGCGAGGGTTGGTTGGTCGCGAATAACGATTGCGTCGAAGAGGCGCGCTCCATGGCCGACAATTCGGTCGACCTGATCGTCACCTCTATCCCTTTCTCCAACCATTACGAATACACTCCGAGCTACAACGACTTCGGCCACACCGACAGCGATGATCATTTCTTCCAGCAGATGGATTTCCTCACGCCCGAGTTGCTCAGGATCCTGAAGCCCGGCCGGGTTTATGCCTGCCACACCAAAGACCGCATCATGTTCGGCAACGTCACCGGCATGGGCATGCCGACCGTCAATCCATTCCACATGAAGACCGCCATGAATGCGATCTCCCACGGCTTCGCCTACATGGGGATGATCACGATCAACACCGATGTCGTGCGGGAGAACAACCAGACCTATCGCCTCGGCTGGACGGAGAATTGCAAAGACGGCACGAAGATGGGCGTAGGCTCGCCGGAATATGTCCTGCTGTTCCGCAAGCTGCCGACCGACCGCTCGAAAGCTTATGCAGACGATCGGGTTTCCAAGGATAAGGAAGATTACACCCGGGCTCGCTGGCAGGTAGACGCGCACGCCTTCTGGCGATCGTCAGGCGACCGGCTGCTCACGCCTGATGAGCTGGCGGCCATGGGCCCAGATATGCTCGCAAAGGCGTTCACCGATTGGACCCTGAAGAACGTCTATGACTACGAGACGCATATTCGGATCGGCGAGGCGCTCGAAGTCCGCGGCGCGCTGCCTTCCACCTTCATGAGCTTGGCGCCAGGCGCTCATGATGACTTCACTTGGCATGATGTGAACCGCATGCGGACCTTGAACGGCGATCAAACCAAGAAGGGGCTCGAGAATCATATCTGCCCGCTTCAGTTCGATATCGTTGATCGTCTCATCAAGCGGTTTTCGAATGAAGGCGATCTCGTCTTTGATCCGTTCGGCGGCCTTTTCACCGTTCCGTACCGAGCCCTTAGGCTCGGCCGCCGCGGTAGAGCCTCGGAATTGAACCCTGGCTACTTCCTCGACGGCATCAAGTACCTGCAGGCGATGGAGCGCGAAATCTCCACGCCAACCATGTTCGACATCTTCGAGCGCCAGGAGGCGGCCGCATGAAGTCCAGGGATGCTCAAGGCCCATCAACGCCTGAGGATGCCGGCTTCCTCAGCCGCGCGAATGAAGGCGAGCTGTGCTTTTTCTCTGGCGACCTTCCCATCGATCGAGGCCAGACAGGCTCGCCGAGCAGCGGAAAAGGACTTGCCTCCTTTTGTGGGCCAAGAGGTCATCAGGCACGCCATGGCATCCCGCGTGCTGCCGATGCTCCGGAAATGATCGGAGTTGTCGATCATCAATTCAATTGGCTTGTCCCACAGATCGTCGCTCATGTTGTCACCTCAGGAGTGTTCACCGCGGATGAAATTCGCAGCCTGCCCACTCGTTCCGGCTATCGGACTGAGGTCCCTGGTGCGTATGCGACTAAAGGCCGGGGTGCGCGCCTATGACCTTCCTCGAAGCCTACGAGATTTGCGGCCCTGACGTCGAGCGCATTGCGCTCCTCCTCTGCGTCACCCCACCAGAAGCCGATCGCCTCATCAACGCACTCATGGAGCGCCGGTACCAGAAGCGCGTCCAGTATCGCCGGAGGCCGGCATGAACGAGCGCATGTCAGCCAAGCAGTACCGAGAGCAGTTCGTCGAGCCCAAGGCGGTTTCGTCCGCCCGCATCCTCATCACCGATATGCCGCCGTCCGCCAACGGCCTTCGAAAGTCCTTTATCAAGGAAGGCAAGGTTATCAGCGTCAAAAGCGATGGCTATACCGACTGGCGCAAGGCCGCTGTTGCGGAGATCGCGTCCCAGGCCGTCGGCAAGATCGATGGTCCCTATCACCTCTCGATCGTGGCACAGCGCCATTGGCGTTCGAAGCGCGCCCGCGACATCGACAACATTATCAAGCCAATTTCTGACGCCTTGGTGAAGGCCGGGGTCGTGCAGGACGACAGCTTGGCAGAAAGCGTAATGGCTCGGTGGATTGACGAGCTGCCCGGTCATGCCGTCGTCATCGATGTGGAGGCCTGCCTATGAAGTGGACCGGACCAGAAAGCCAATGGTCGGGCGGTCTCGCTCATTGGGTCGAAGGCGATCGCGCGTACATTTCCTGCGCCTTCACCTTCAAGCTTCCTGAGGCGCGGCAGTGGGCGATCTATTACAGCCGCACCGGCAAGAAGGTATTTGCCGGCGGCCCCGCCCTCGCGCACCTGAAGACACAGAAGTACATGGAAGATGTTGCCTGGGTGCCGCGTGGCGCCGGCAATCCCGGCCGATACGACGGCGCCCTGCAAAAGCACAATCCGGCCGCGACGATCGCTAGTCGTGGGTGCTCTGAAAAGTGCTCGTTCTGCATCGTGCCATTTATGGAAGGCGCTTTCACCCAGGTGCCAGACTTCCTTGTCCTGCCGGTGCTCTGCGACAATAACCTGTCCGGCCTACCTGACGACTATCAGGATCACATCGTCAGCCGCTACCAGGCGGAAGGCGTGCCGCTCCTAGACGCCAACAGCGGTTTCGAGCCTCGCACCTTCAACGCCAAGGTTTTCGAGCGCTGGTGCGCGATCAATCGGGGTGTATGGCGTCTTGCCTATGACGATCTGGTAGAACGCGATTTCATCCGCGAGGCGATGGCGATCCTGCGCAGCGCCGGTGTCCCGCCTCGGAAGATCCAGATTTACACGCTGCTCGGCAATGAGCCCTACGAGGCCTGCATGCAGCGCGTTCGCGAAGTTATCGAGTGGGGCGGAGAACCCTTCTGCCAGCCGCTCATGAAACTGATCGCACTCACGCGAGATCCGCACGTCAAGCACGACTGGACCGCCAAGAAGCTCCGCGCCGTCGCCCGCTGGGCCAACAACCGGATGTGGCGATCGGTAGCGCCTCGCTTCGAAGACTATGACCCGTCCGTCCGGCGCGTTCCCCGCGCCCGTTATGATGCAGCACAGGGATTGTTTGTATGAGCGAACGTCCCTTCATGCAGCTTTATGTGTCCGACTTCATAGGAGACACGCTGTCGCTCTCCACCGAGCAGATTGGCGCTTACATGCTGCTTCTCATGGCAATGTGGAACGCAGGGGGGCGTCTGCCAGCTGACGAAGCCAAGTTAGCACGCGTCGCCCGCATGTCGGTCAAGAAGTGGAAAGCGGTCTCAGATGACTTGATGGCCTTCTTCGAGGTCGACGGTGAGTTTGTCCGCCACAACCGTCTGACAAAAGAGCTCCTCAAAAGCGAAAGTAAATCTCATTCGAGAGCCGCCGCAGGGGCCGAAGGTGGTCGCGCTAAGGCATTGAAAGATCAGGAGGCGCGCATGGCGAATGCTATGCGTTCGCCACAGCATCTTCCAGAGACCATAACCAGAGTTCCTTCGGAAGACGCGAGCGCGCCTGAGACCAATCTTCAATTCGAAGAATTTTGGGAAGCCTACCCCAACAAGATCGGCAAGCCTTCGGCGGAGAAAGCCTTCTCCCAAGCCATCAAGCGCGCCAGCCTCGACGAGATGATGGCCGGCGTCCGTGCGTATGCCGCCAAGACCGACGACCGCCAGTGGTGCTCACCCGTGAAGTGGCTTTCCGACGACCGCTGGAAGGACCAGCCCGCAAAGCCGCCTGACAAGCTGCCTCCAAAGCCAAACGGCATCGCTCACCTGCAAACCACGCAGTCGCGAGCCGAATACCTAGCCCAGGAAATCGAGCGTTCGAACCGGAGTTTCAGATGATCGTCACAGCCAGACAGTTCACCAGCGCAGCCGAGATGCGAGCCCACTATGCGGCGGTGCATGAGCGCTGCTTCAATCCGGTGGTCGTTCCGCCAGAGCCCGTCGTCATTGAAGCGGCGGCAAGGTTCGTCACCAAGAAGGTTCCTCTGTGGCTGGTGAAGGATATCCATTTCGATGCGCACCTCGTCGAATGGCGAGACCGCGTCGGGAACCGGCCTCTCGCCTACCTCAAGGACCGGTGCATTGAACTTGATGTTCTCTATCGCGACATGATCGGACCTGACAGGCGCCGCCCGACCGTCGAGGTGAGGCAGCAATTGATCTGGGAGCTGCACCACAAGTTCGGCATGAGCTTCCCGGCTCTCGGTCGCCTGTTCGGAGGCCGTGACCATACAACGATGCTGCATTCTGTCCGCAGGGTCGAAGCGAAGCGAGGTGTGGCATGAATCGATATAGCGCATATCCTCGCCGCATCCCCGGTGGCTTCGGCTACTGGGCCATGATCCGGCTTTGCCGCGATAGCCAGCCGTCGCCGGTCATGGACACGGGAGACAGGCCGAAGGTGTTCAGCAGCAAAGGCGAGGCTGCAGAGGAGTGCCTCAAGCACATGGTGGCGTTCATGAACGGAAGGGAAATACGGGGCGAGAAGTTCGAGGGCATGGACAAGCCCGCGACAGCAGCGCGCGCCAGGGCTGAGAAGCTGTTTATCGGCGGCGGCCGGACGGTTCAGGTGGAACGGGTATAGGCGAGGGAACGGAAATGGCGGAACCGAAGAAAGTGCGCAAGCGGTCGGCGCGGACCTTCAAAGGACTGACGGCGGCCAATGTAGACGAGTTCACCGGACTCGGCAGTCAGCATGCGAAGGTGAAGCTGATCGAGATCGATAACCCACACTACAGCAAGGCCCACGCTGGATCGCCCGGCAATCCCAAGACCGTCACAGCCGCGATGAACCTACGGGAAAGCCCCATCGCCATGATGGCGGCCAAGGGACATCTTGAGCCGCACCAGGTCGAGGCTGCCATCAAGTTCCGTCGCCTGTGGGAATCGCTGGGCGGGTCTGGTGCTGGATCGTTCGATTATTCCCGCGAGCCTGTCGACGGCGGAGGTGCGCGCGAGCCGATCACCGATCGCCAGATTGATGCAGGGTTCAAGCTTCAGGAGTGCCGGGAACTGCTCGGCCGCCGGCACTATGACGTCGTCAGCAGGGTTGCCGGGGAGGGATGCACCATCGCCGAGCTAGGTACATCGAAGCGTGCTCGGCACACCCTTGCCGACTACCTTCGCGATGCCCTGGACGATCTGGCTGTGCATTGGGGCTTCCAAAAGCGAAAAACACCGTAAAATTCGCCATCTGTAGTGTTGCCAAGGTAAACCTTGCACGGTATCTAGTGATTAGTGTGGTGATTTGCGCAAGACGCTCACCAAATCAGGCTGCCTCCGGGCGGCCTTTTTTATTTCCGTGTCGGATTATCATTTGCAGCCCCGTTTTCTTGGGCTTTGACGTGTTCGACAAGGGTCTGCTCAATGTAGGTCGTGAGCGGCACAGGGATGTATTCCGCATCAGGGAAGACCGCGGCGAGTTGGACGATTACCATCCGCGCTGCTTGCAAATGAACTTCCCTAACCTGGGACCGGCCGTTTTCGAGATCTTCGTAGGTTCTAAGCGCAACGCCCATCGCCTTCGCAAAAGCGGATTGAGACAATCGGGCTTGGGCCCGCAGTCGAGACAAGGGATTTTCCTCAGACATTGAAGGTCTCCTGAAGGTTTGCTACATTTCTGGGAACCGGAGAGGTTGCAGCCCCTCCGGCCCCCAGTTACCGGCCTATGGAGATCGTTACTCTCCACTTGCCGAACCGGACTTGAAGGGTGAGCTTGACGCTCATGGTGGCCTCCAGTCCTCCCGAAGCGGGATTGCTTCGGTAAGATTGTTATCCCACGGAAACCGTGGTGACGCAATAGCAAAACCACGCAAATCGTGGGAAAATTTAAAGCCGTCTGGAGTGATCCGGGCGGCTTTCGATTCCTGAGATCGGACGGCTTCCCGTTGAAACAATACGGTCTGGCGAAGCACAGTCTGATGGCCAAAGGGATGGCCGTGACCAGCGGGAACCCTGCGGCCCACCAATTGGTACGCTTCAGCCCGCCCGGTTCGCTGAGGCGGGTGTAAACATGAACGGAAAGTTCACATAACGTTCATCCCCATAAGAGCATGGTCGCCAACATTGGAAATCGAAAGGCGTAACCATGAATAGTTTTTCTCGCATCGGCACTGCTATAGTTGCAGCAGTTATCGCAGCATCGAGCGTCGGCATGGCCTCGGCCGCCCCGCTTGTCGGGCAGCATCCACAGATGACGTCGGGCGTGGAATTGGCCCAGTACCGTGAAGATCGCCGTCCTGACTGGCGTCGCGACCGGCACCACCCGGACCGCTACGAACGTCGTCACGACCGCCGCGGCTACTGGAACGGTCATCGCGGTTACCGGGACTACCGCAAGGGTTATCGTCGCCACAGCGACGGCTACTACTACCCGCGGTCTGTGTTCCAGCTCTACATCCGCTAAGCGGTTTTAGCTTCCTTCGACAACCCCGTCAGAAATGGCGGGGTTTCTTCGTTCCCGAGGCCGGCGGTATGGCGCTGTCTATCGCCTGACATTCGAAAAAGTCAGCCAGTAATCGAGGAGGGAAACGTCATGTCGACCCGGAAGCGGGGGCTCCTCATTCTGGCGGTCGTTGTAGCTGTTTCCTGCATGGCTGCGGGATTCCTCACAGCCTGCCAATCGTATTAGCCGCCAGGCGAGGGGATAGGGGGCTCTCTAAAAGCCGGCCTTGGAATCCCCGAAACGGCAGACGACGTGAATATCGTAGCGATGGAATGAACCCTGCAAGAAGCTGGTCACCACGCGAATGTGTTCGATGTGAAGAAGGCCGCCTGTCTTTCCATAGTCGTCGGTGTTCAGGATAAGCTCGTTGCCGACATCGATGCCGGGGAGCGCCACATCACTCTTGATCTCGGCAATAATGAGTTCGGTCGTCTCATAAAACATATAGTTGAACGTCGGCACAACGATGCTCCTAAGGTTAGCCCATGCCCGCACTGAGTGAAAAACAGAAGCGGTTCGTCGCAGAGTATCTGATCGACCTCAACGCAACGCAAGCTGCAATCAGGGCGGGCTACAGCGCCAAGACGGCGCAACAGCAAGGCAGCCGCCTGTTGTTAAATGTTGTGGTGCAGGAAGAGGTCTCAAGGCAGCAGGCCAAGGTCGCTGAACGGCTCGAAATCACCAAAGAGCGTATCGTCGACGAGCTGGCAAAGATCGGCTTCGCCAACATGCTCGACTACATGCGAGCTGGTCCCGATGGCGACCCATATCTCAACTTCTCCGGATTGACGCGCGACCAGGCCGCGGCGCTTTCGGAGGTGACCGTCGAGGACTTCAAGGATGGCAGAGGCGAAGACGCCCGCGACGTCCGTCGGGTGAAGTTCAAGCTGCACGACAAGAAGGGCGCCCTGGTCGATCTCGCTAAGATGCTCGGCTTCATTGTCGAGAAGCACGAGCACACAGGTAAAGACGGCGCACCGATACAGACCGAGACGAGAACATGGCGGGAAGTGCTGCGCAGCGAAAAGAGCTAGACGCCACCACCCATCTCACCAATCCCGCCCTGCACGACTTTTGGGAGCAAGTTTTCCTCGGGCAGGCGGACATCGCGGTTCTTCACGGCGGTCGCTCAAGCTCAAAAACGAGGGACACGGCTTGCCAGTTGGTGCGCCTGGTCGACCACGTCGGCGTCAGGATGCGCGTTCTCTGCATCCGCCGCTTTCAGAACCGTATTCAGGATTCGGTCTATACCGAACTGAAGTGGGCGATCGCTCACCTTGGGCTTGAAGCCGCCTACGACGTCCAGAAGACGACGATCATCCACCGCCGGACCGGCGCGGAGTTCATCTTCTACGGCATCGAGCGAAACCTCGAAGACATCAAGGGCACGTCCGATGTCGATATCCTCTGGGTCGAGGAAGCGGAGAAGCTGACCGAGGATCAATGGACGGTCATCGGCCCGACGATCCGCAAGGAAGACAGCCTGGCGATCCTGCTGTTCAACCCGAAGCTGGTCACGGATTATGTTTGGAAGAACTTCGTGGTGAGCCCACCGCCTCACTGCGTAGTGCATAAGATCAACTACACAGAAAACCCGTTCCTATCGACGAAGGCATTGCGCGATATCGCAGCAATGCAGGAACGAAATCCGGAACTGTTCGAGCATATCTACGGTGGCGTGCCGCTCGGCGATAGCGAGCTTTCGATCTTCAAGCGGAAATGGCTCGAAGCCTGCGTCGACGCCCACAAGGTGCTCAAGCTCTCGCTGACTGGCCGGAATATCATCGGCTTCGACCCAGCGGACGACGGCGAGGACAAGAGCGCGACGGCCGACAAGATCGGCGGCATCTTCATGGATGCTGAAGACTGGTCATCCGGCAAGGACGAGCTCGTCCAGAACGCCAAGCGCGTTTGGGCAAAGGCCAAACACGCTGGAGCGACAGTCTCTTACGACACGATCGGCGTCGGCGCTTTCGTCGGTGGCTACATCGATGAGCAGAACAAGATCGAGGGATCGAAGGTAAAGCACTATGCATTCCATGCCGGCGGCGCGGTTATGGATGGCGACAAGCCAAGCGATCCGTTCAACAAAAATAGTCCTCTCAACAAGGACGAATATCTGAACCTCAAGGCGCAAGCGTGGGCCAACACTGCACGCCGCGCCATGCTCACCTTCAACGCGGTGACGCGAGGTCAGTCGATCAAGCCGGAAGATGTCCTATCGTTCTCGTCGGCGATCAGCCCCAAGAAGCTGGACGCACTGTTCACCGAGCTTTGCGTTCCCTGGTGGGTCGAAACAGAGGGCAAGAAGCGCGTCGTGCCGAAGCTGAAGCTCAAAAAGGACCTCGGCGTGAAGTCGCACAATCTGGCTGACGCTGTGATCGCCGCCGACAAYGTCCACATCACCGGCTCGACCTACACTCTCTCGAATATTGGATGACCGATGGCCTGTGGACCTTGTGAAAAGCGCCGGCAGATGATCGCCGAGGCTCGGAAGCAGTCCGGGGCAAAGGGCGTTCTGAAGGTGCTGCCAAAGGTCGCCCGTGACGTCGTGAAGAACCCGCCGAACATCAGAAAGAGCCGCAATGGGTGACGTTATCCAGCTACGGGCGAATGACAGCCTGCGCTCGATGGTCGCTGGCCTCGGCGATCCCTTCCGAGACAAGATGGCCACGGCCTCCTATGGCCTGCAGTACATCGACGACTATCAGCTCGCCGCGATCTACAAGAGCAATTGGCTCGGCAAGAAGATCGTAAAAATCCCGGCTTTGGATGCTATCCGCAAGGGCAGGGACTGGCAGGCAGAGCAGGACCAGATCGAAGCCATCGAGGCAGAGCAGAACCGTCTCGGCTTCTGGCACAAGCTGCTTGAGGTAAAGGTCAAGGCCCGCCTGTGGGGTGGCGCTGCGCTGTTCATCGGCACCGGCGAGCAGGATCTCATGCAGGCCCTCAACGTCGAGCGGACAGGGAAGGGCGGGGTTAAATACCTTACGGCGCTGTCTCGCCGCGATGTTGCCGCGGGGCCGATCGATCAGAATGTGTTGTCCGAGTTCTACGGCAAGCCGTCATATTACGAGGTGACCGGTAACTCATCGATGGTCCGCATCCACCCATCAAGGTTTGCCGTCTTCATCGGCGAGCCCCATGGGGACAACCTGCTGAACTTCGGCGTTAACGAGGGTTGGGGCGACAGCATCATCGAATCCATCTACTCGGCGATGAAGAATGCGGACGCGACGGCGGCAAACATCGCCAGCCTCGTCTTCGAAGCCAATGTCGACGTGTTTCGCATCCCCGAGTTCATGAACGGGCTCGCCGATCCGGAATATCGGTCTCGGCTGCTGGAACGGTTCTCGCTCGCTGCGACGGCCAAAGGCATCAACCGTGCCCTCGTCCTCGACAAGGAAGAGGAATACGAGCGCAAGCAGGTCTCGTTCGCCACGCTGCCAGAAGTCATGCAGTCGTTCCTTCAGATGGCCGCTGGCGCCGCCGATATTCCGGTTACGCGCCTGCTCGGACAGTCTCCGGCTGGCATGTCGGCCACCGGCGAATCCGACATGAACAACTATTACGATCGCGTGGCATCCATCCAGACACTGGAAGTGACGCCCGCGCTCTATCGCCTCGACGAGTGCCTGATCCGCTCCGCGCTGGGCAGCCGCCCCGGTGAAGTCTTCTACAAGTGGTCTCCGCTTAAGCAGATGACCGAGAAGGAGCTGGCGGAAATCGGCAAGATGAATGCCGAGACGGCGAAGACGCTGGCCGACACTGGTATCTTCACCCCGGTCGAGCTGCGCACCGTCGTGACGAACCAGCTTGTGGAATCGAGCTTCTACCCGGGCCTTGACCAGGCAGTGGCGGACACCGACGCCAAGGGCGAGTTCGACCTCGGTGGAGATGATCAGACAGACGAGCCGGACGATCAGCAGCCGACCAGCGAGGCGTGATGCTCCGATATTCGCTGACCAAATTGGTCGACCGGCCAATGGGTACGACAGTCGAATTGCCGCCGGTCGACGTCCGCCTCTCTGCAGAAAAGCAGCAATATGCCGCACTGCGCTCGATGCTCAACGGGATCGCCAAGGAAGCGCGGGAGCACATCATCCCGCTCTACCAGCAGGAACAGGACATGAAGCGCGCCGCACGGGCCTTCACGGGCGATGCGGACCGCACTTGGTTCGCATCGTTGCAGGCGTTGGCCAATCAGTTGCAGCGGATCGGCTCGGATACGGTCAGCCGCATTCTCGATCTGGAAGCGCAGCGCCACACCGAAACCTTCATGGCGACGGCCAAGCGCGCGCTGGGCGTAAACCTATCTTCGGTCGTGCGCGACGAAGATCTGGCGGAATACCTGCAGGCGGCAGTCGCCCGCAATACATCGCTGATCCAGAGCCTGTCGGACGACATCGTGAAGCGGATCGAGCAGACGGTCTATACGAACAGCATCGCCGGCAATTCGGTCACGACGCTGCGCAAAGAGTTGCAGACACAGTTCGGGATCACGGATCGGCGRGCGCGGCTCATTGCTCGGGACCAGACCGGCAAGTTCAACTCGGATCTGAACAAAATCCGGCAACAGCAGGCAGGCGTTACTTCATACGTGTGGATGACGGCGCACGATGAGCGCGTTCGGCCGCTGCATAAGAAGCTGGACGGAAACACATATAAGTGGGGTGAGGCTACCGGCGCTGAGCAAGGCCTACCGCCAGGTCAGCCGATCAACTGTCGTTGTGTGGCCCGCGGGATTGTCGAGTTTTGAGAAGGTCGTCGAGCTCGGGGCTGGTGACGCGCTCATCTTCCACGACGAGAACCTCGGTCGTTTCGAGGATCTCCTTCAGTTTCCGGACTTCCAGCGACAAGGCTTCGATCTTGACGCTTTGGTCAAGGATCAACTGCCGCAAGGCTCGGAATTGTTCGTCGGTCATGCCTGCTTTTGTGGTGCATATCGAAAAGGTTGGCAATGCTTATCAAGACCGTTTCGACAGTTGTCACGACAGACAGCACCGGCAAGCCGATCGATGCAATCCCGGTGCGCAATGCGAGCGCCGGCGAAACCGACGCTGCCGGCCGTCCCGTCGATATCATTCAGGTGACAGAAGATCCGAATGGCGTTCCCGTCCGTGTGGTGACGGGGAAGGCTGCTCAGAACAGCGCAGGGCAGTGGATAGACACCCTCCCGGTACAAGGCGGTGTGGTGCCACTTCCTGCCCTGCCGCTTGCCACAGGTGCCAAGGTCATGGGCCTCGGTCACAGCTTCATCGGGCTCGGAGCAGCACAGACCTATACTGCAGGACAGACCGCTACGAACGGTCATACCGGTTTTTATGAGAATGGCCGAACGGTCCTTTCGTGGATCAAGGCCGCCGATGGCCGCTTTAACATCGACATGTTCGCCGAGTTGAACAGTCCGTTCTTTGCGCCCAGCTCATTTGCGGCCTTCTCGGGCGCAATGGCTGGCAAGTCAGGCGATTGCCTATTTCCTGTCCCCGGGCTTGAGGCGCAGTTCCCGGGCACGCTCGCGCGCACGGCCTATTCTCTCAGCCAGAAACCCGACATCGTCTATATCKACATCGGCTACAACGATATCGTCCGGGGTCGAAGCCTTGCGGCGACCATTGCCGACTTCGATACGCAGGTGCAGCGGATCGTTGATGCCGGCATTTACGTCGTTCTGCAGACGTTGAGTTGGACCAATACGCTTGACGATCAGCCAGGCGTTGACGATCCGGCATGGCCCGGCATTCTCGACGGCATCAATACGTGGATCCTTGCGCAGGCGGGACGCAGCGGCGTCGTGCTCTGCAACACGCTTTCGCTCGATGGACCGGCCTCAGGCATCTCGCCGACGATGTTTGTAGATGGGCTTCACCCCAAGCCGGACCTGATGGCGAAGCGCTCCGATATTCTGCTGCCGATCCTGCAGGGAATGGTTTCAGCAGGCGAGACGAGGTCGCTCGATCCACTCGCCGCCTACAACATCTTGCCGCCCAAGGGCACACCAGGTGTTGCTGGCGCTAAGACCAATGTCACTGGCGACGTTGCGACCGGCATGCGCCTGATCCGCGGCACCGGCACGTCGACCTATGTCGGCAGCAAGGAAGTGGTGGCGGCCGGAAACGAGAAGCAGGTCATCACCATCACGCCTGTCAACGACGCGGCTGCCGTTCATACCGTGACCTATGGCCTGCCCGCCAATCTCAGCCTGGCAACACTTGGCCTCGTCGCCGGCGACTGGCTCGAAATCCAGATCCCGGTCGAGCTGAACGACTGGGCGGGCTGGGACTACCTCGACAGCTCCATCCGCGGCCCCGTCCAGATCGGCAACACGGTGACCGTCACCGGCGGCGGCTGGACGACGGGCAACTACATTGGGGGGCGTGGAAGATCGCTCATCTGCGGCTCGAAGCTCTGGCTGCCGACGGGGCTCACGATGACCAACATCCGGCTCGACAACCTACTGATCCTGCGGCACCTCTGCAGTACGGGCGGGACTGGTGTAGCCAAGATCGGCGCGCCGGTCATTCGGAAGATCGCGAGCCCGCGCGTCGCGTGGCAGTTGGCGGCTTGAAATGCGAAACCCGCCGGAGGTCACGGCGGGTTTCAGAAGAGCAGCTTCGCGAGTAGCTGCTCTCCAGCTGAAAGCGGAGGGCACTTCAGCAGAGGGACACTTAAGAAAAGATCAGAGTTTTTCCAGCGCCCGTTGAAGAAAAAGTCTGGTGCAAGTTAACTTCATCTCACGTGGCCGGGCGCCGAAATCGAGCACTGATCACTGGTAGGCTTGCTGCTGATCCTCTCGCTGCATCGGCGCTGACCGAGCGTTGCCCACACTATCTGATGCCTTCAGTTTCGCCCTCAACAGCAAGAGCAAAATCCCTGCAGCAATAAAAACCTGCAAGGAGAGGTAAATATACAAGATCAACCACAGCATGGCTCATCCATCCTCACTTGAACAAGTCCGAACGGGTTCGATCAGATAGGTCGGTGACGATCTATCGACAAGTGCCGTATGAGGGGGCCAGCCTTTGGAACGACAAGCGACGATGGACATTCTTCGTCTGTGTCGCGTGGCCCCACGTGACAGGCCTTACAAGGCCGAAGGCTCGTGGCTTGACAGGACGCGAGCCTTCCACCTTTTCGTCAAGCAACGCTTCGAACACGAAAAGAAGCCCGCCGAAGCGGGCTAGTTTAGGGGGTTGGAAAAGGAACGCTGCGAACGCTGGTCTGGAGATCCATCGAGCGTCCCGGATAATCTACTTCCCGCGAAGGAAAAGGTTCCATCGGCCATCGATTTTGGGCCGGGTGATGCGGGCTCACCACCAGAATTTTAAACGCCCACCCAACCGGCTCTGAACAGAGCAGGGAGCGAAGCAATGAAATTTACCGATGCTGTCACCATCGCGGGAACGCGGCGGACTGACGACGGCTACCTTGTTGCCGAAGCGAAGGCAGTTCGGACAGGGATCCAGCTTTATACGGGCGATGAGGTCGGCAAGCCGGAGATGTCCGTCGTGCGTGTCTATCGCCCGCCGGAATCGGTCTTCGCCGACGCCAGCCTGCAGAGCTTCACCCACGCGCCGGTGACAATGGATCACCCGAAGGACGCAGTGACGGCCGAGAACTGGAAGGATCTAGCGGTCGGTGAGGTCAGCACAGCCGCCAAGCGAGACGGAGAGTGGGTCTATCTCCCGCTCATCCTGAAGGACGCAGCGGCAATCAAGGGCGTCGAGGGTGGCAAGCGCGAACTCTCCGCCGGCTACGTCTGCGAACTCGTATGGGGCGACGGCGTCACGCCGGATGGCCAGCAGTTCGATGCACAGCAGCGCAACATCAAGATCAACCACCTGGCCGTCGTCGATCGCGCGCGGGCTGGTTCAAAGGCTCGCATCGGTGACGGTGCGAATTGGGGCATCAGCCCTGTCACCCCTGATCACAAACCTCAAGAGGAAAAGATCATGACCCTGAAGACGGTTACCGTCGATGGCATCCCGGTTGAAGTAACCGATCAGGGTGCCACGGTTATCGCAACGCTGCAGCAGCGGCTTGCGGACGCAAATGCCAAGATGGACACGGCAGACGCCGCGCACCTCGCCGCAATCGCCGCAAAAGACAGCGAGCTCGCCAAGAAGGATGCCGAAATCGACAGCCTGAAGGCGAAGGTGCTTTCGGATGCCGATCTCGACAAGCGCGTGCAGGAACGCGCCGACCTGATCGCCATCGCCACCACCATCGCGAAGGACGTCAAGACGACCGGCCTTTCCGATGCGGCCATCCGCAAGGCGGTTGTCACTGCCAAGCTCGGCGATGCTGCCATTGCCGGCAAGGCTGACGCCTACATCGACGCTCGCTTCGACATCCTGGCAGACGAGGCGAAGAAGGCGATCGGAGCCGATCCGTTCGCGCGAGTTCTCTCTGACGGCATTCGTCCCAACGTCGACGTCCACGTCGCCGCGGACAAGGCATGGTCGGAGAGCGTCAACGACCTCAACGCCTGGCGCAAAAAGTAAGGAGGGCTGATCGATGCCTATCACCTATAGCAACACCCTTGCCGCATATGCGGTCGGCCGCCGTGTCAACATGGAAGAGTGGAACGCCATCACGCGCTCGCTCGAAGGCGCTACGCCTGTTGGCTTCGGCCAGCCCGTTATCGCTGGCACCGCCGCTCACACATGCGCTCCTCTGACGGCGGCGGCTCAGAACGTGCTCGGCATCACCGAAGCCGACCCGACGCTTCCCCGCCCGGGCGATGCCTACGCCCAGTACGACAACGTTCCGATCTGCGAAAGCGGCGTGATCGGTGTCCTGCTCGGCGCCAACGTCACGAAGGGCGCTCAGGCGCGCTTCGACATCACCAACAAGAACTGGACCGGTGCAGCCGCATCCGGAACGGTCCTCACCATTCCCGGCGCTCAGTTTGATGAAGCCGGTTCCTCGGGCGCGGTCGGCAAGGTCCGGTACCGTCGTCCTGTTCCGTCTCTGTCGGCATAAGGAGCCACATCGATGTATGGACTTGGACACAATGGCGGCCCTGTGCTCATGGCGGACGCCACCCAGGCGCTTGCCTTCGTCACCGCGCAGGCATACCGCATCAACCAGACCGTCTATGAGACGCGCTACCCCGATTGGGATTTCAGCCGCCTCATTTACGTCGAAACCGAAGGCGACCCGTGGGCCCCCGGTATCCTGACGTACCTCTCTGACATGAGTGGTGCAGCCAACTGGCAGTCGGGCGCAGCGAAGGATATTCCTCTCGCCGACGTCAACCAGGACTACCAGCTCAAGAACTTCCACCTGGCGGCCATCGGCTACCAGTTCAACATCCAGGAAGTGAACGCGGCGATCCAGATCCCGGGGGGCACTCTGCCGAACCGCCGCGCGAAGGCTGCTCGTCTGGCCTACACGAAGTTCATGTACGACCTGACCTTGTTCGGCAGCGCCGAGAAGGGTCTCGGCGGGATCACGAACTACCCGGGCGTCACGACGGCGGCTGTACCGGCAGACGGTACTGGTGCAGTCACCTTCTGGGTGAACGCGGCCGGCGTTGGTGTGAAGACGCCAGCGCAGATCGTCCGAGACGTCAACCTCGGTCTTCAGGGTATCAATCTGGCCACAAACCAGGTCGAGCTGGCTGACACCGTGTTCCTGCCGGTCGAAGCGCTGAATTACATCGCCGCCACGCCTTACAGCGCGACGACAATGGAAACGATCCTGTCGTTCCTGCTCCGCACCAATCTGTACACGCTCACGACCGGCCGGCCGCTCACGGTCCGCTCGGTTCGCGAGCTCGGTACTGCAGCAACCACGGCAGGCGTAGCCGGCAAGGGCCGTATGRTCGTTTACAAGAATGACGAGAACTACCTGAAGCTCCACCTTCCGATGCCTCACCGGTTCCTTCCGGTCTATCAGGACGGCCCGCTCAATTGGCAGGTTCCTGGCATCTTCCGGACTGGTGGCGTCGAAGCGCTGACCACAGCAGCCATCCGCTATCTCGACGGCGTCAGCGAAACTCCGGCCTGATAGGGGGCTGACATGGTCAAGGTGAAGAACCTGACGAACAGCCCCTATGATCTCCAGGGCAGGGACGGCCCGGTCCGTATCCCTGCCTTCGGAGAGGCAGAGGGCGAGTTCACGGACGATTATCTGATGATCCTCGAAGCTTCGGGATCTGTGGTGATCGTGAGCGATACCGAAGAAGGCGGGCAGGGCGGGGGAAGCAAGCCGCCGGCCGATGATCTGGCCAAGCTTCGCGCCGACTATCTCGACGTCATGGGCAAGAAGCCGTTCAACGGCTGGTCCGCCGACCAGCTCCGCGAAAAGATCGACGCGAAGCTCGCCGAATAATCATCACCCCGGCTGACAACGGCCGGGGTCCCATTTGCACCGGAGAACGGACAATGACCACGATCAAGAACATGACGGATGCACCGGTCTCGATCGGCGGCATGAGCATTCGTCCCGGCGTATCGGTCAATACAGACCGATGGCACGTTCTTCAGCACTCCGACAATGCCAAAGCGCTTCTTGCAGCCAAGGCCATCGAGGTCAGTGAAGCGGTTGCGGAGCCGGCCGCAAAAGCGGCTAAGGTCTCGAAGTAATGGCCTACGTCGCCCCCACGCCGACCGCCTTCAAGGCGCGATATCCCGAGTTCCAGCCCGTGTCGGATGCGCTCGTGCAGCTCGTGCTCGACGAGGCGATCTCCGATGTCGGCGATACGTGGCTCGAAAAGGACCGCGCTCGCGCTCAGATGCTCCTCGCGGCCCACATGCTGACGATGGAAGGTGAGCCGGGACGGTCGACAACCGGCCAAGGATCGGGCGCTACCGGCCCGGTCAAGCGGCGCAAGGTCGGTGACGTGGAAACTGAGTTCGCGGGAAATGGCGCATCGGCAGGCGGGGGCTCCGCTTCCGGCTATGCCGCCACGATCTATGGACAAGAGTTCCTCTCGCTCATGCGCAAGAATTTCCCCCCGGTGGCTGCCGTCTGATGTTCACAATCGGAGTGAAGCGCCGCGAGGTGGTGAAGCTGCCGAAGGGCGTGAAAGGACCATCGCAGGTCAAAGTCGGCTTTCCTAAAGGTGAGGCCGACCAGGACAATATCAACAAGGCGATCTGGAACGAGTTCGGCACCAAGGGCGGCGCTTCTGGCGGGGGCTGGGGCGGCCCGGTGCCCGAGCGTCCGTTCATGCGGAATGCTATGCGCGGTAACCGCGGCAAGTATCGTGACGCGCTCAAGGCTTCCGCTGCGAAACTGCTCACGGGCAAGACGACCGTGCGCCAGGTCCTGGCAAAGCTCGGCATCGTTGCTCAAGGGGATATCCAGGCGGAGATCACCTCTCTGCAATCGCCGCCGAACAGCCCTGTGACCATCGCCCTCAAGGGATCAAGCAAGCCTCTCATTGCCGACGGCGAAATGCGCGGCGCTGTTACGTGGAAGGTCGACGAATGATCGATGTTGCGATTGCCATCGATGGCGAGGCCGTCAACGTCACCCTGACCACCAAAGCCGCCGGATACTACGATGCCGATGGTAATTGGGTGCCCGGCGCGCCGACGTCTTCGACCATCCGCGCCGCCATCCAGCCCACGCGGGGTAAACAGTTGATGGACATGCCGGAAGGTATCAGGACCGAGGCGGGCTGGATGCTCTGGACCCGATCGGCGATTGCCGTCGACGACGAGATCACATCGGGCGGCATCGGTTACCGCGTCCTCTTCACCTGGCCGCGCTTGGAAGGCGGTTTCTACCGCGCCGCATTGGGCAGGCTGACGAAATGACGAACGACGAAATTCACGGCGCGGTCGTCCGCTGGATTGCGACTATCACCGGCGTCAAAACAATCAAGTCGCACCAGGGCGGCGACGATCCGGCCTTGCCTTACGTGATGGTGAATTTCACTGCGGATGCCGAGGTTCGCCAGCACGAGCAAACAGTCGAATATACCGACACGGGCATCCCGAACGGCCAAGGCCAGAACAAGATCAGCGCCGCGCCGGTGATCGAGGCCGAGTGGCGGTTTTCGGTGCATTCCTATGGTCCAGCGCCAACCGGCATTCTCCGCCCCATCGTATCGGCGGTAAAGCTTGCGCAGGTGATGGAGCCCCTACTTCCCGGCCTTGTAATCCACGAGGTCTCGCAGATCCGGAACGTACCCGACTGGATCAACAACAAGTGGGAGCCTCGGGCTCAGATGGACCTCATCGTTCGCGGTCTCACCCGCGACGGCTTCGTAATCGACACCATCGATGAAAGCAGCTTCGACATAGCTCGGGCTGGACAACCCTAGAAAGGACGGCAGGATGGCAATCCTCCCATACAACAGGGTCGTGAACGTGACCCTGTCGCGTAACGACGCCTTTCCGAGCCGTCGTGGCTTCGGAACGGAACTCATTCTCACGACAGTGGCCGTTGCCGGCAAGGTCGACGCAACGCATCGGACGAAGCTCTATGCCTCGATCGAGGAAGTCGCAGCGGATTTCGCGACCACGGCTGACGCCTATAAGGCTGCGCTGTCGGCATTCTCGCAGAACCCGCGGCCAACGCAGATCAAGATCGGCTTTGTGGCAAGCGATGGCACGCCGACGGCCGCCGAACTTCAGACGGAACTAAATACGCTCTACGATGCGGACCAGGATTGGTATTTCATCACCGTCGACACGACGCTGCGCGACCAGGCCTACACCGACGGTCTGCTCCAGTGGACGGAAGCGAAGAACAAGCTGGCAATCATCGACAGCAACGCCGCGGCGACTCAAAACCCGGCCGACACGACCTCGATCGCCGCCCGCAACAAGGGAGATTTCGAGCGTACCGGCATCTTCTACCATACGAATGCCGCGCTATTCCCTGCCGCCGCTCTGGCCGCCTGGATGTCGACCCGCAATTTCGACGACGCGAACAGCGCCTACACGGCCAAGTTCAAGAACCTCAAGGGCATCAGCGCCGTTAATCTCGGATCTGCCGCTATCACGGCGATCACCGGCTTCACCCCTGGTGTCGGCCAGTCGGAATCGGTCGGGCATATGGCCAACACCTATATCGACATCGGCAGCCGCAACTTCGTGGTTGAAGGGTCGACCCTGACGGCCAACGTCTTCTTGGACGAGATCCACGCCACCGACTGGATCATCGCCCGCACGGAAGAAGAGGCGCTCGGCATCCTGCTCAACAATGCCCGCGTGCCGTTCACTGACACCGGCATGCAGACACTTGCCTCTGCCGCCCGGACAGTCATGCAGCAGGCGACCCGCGCCGGCCTCATCGCCCAGGATCTCGACCCCGAGACTGGTGACTATGCGCCTGCCGTCGTCATCACCGTTCCGTCGGTGTTCGACGTTCCGGAAAGCCAACGAAAGGCCCGTATCGCCCCGGCGATCTCGGTCCGCTTCCGCTACGCCGGCGCGGTCCACTACACCACCATCAACTACACCATGACGTTCTAAGGAGCCGACACATGGGAAACTCAACCGCATATAGCATGGTCAATGTGTCGGCCACGCTGGACGGCCAGAAGGTGCAGGGTCTTTGGGATGGCGACGACGCGATCGTGGTTACCCAAGGCGCTGATGCTGGCTCCGGCCTTGTCGGCGCTGACGGATCGAGCATCTTCTCGATCTCTGCCGATAATTCGGCACAGATCAGCGTCAAGCTCCAGCATACCAGCCCGACGCATCGCCTGCTTCACCAGAAGTGGAAGCGCCAGAAGGCTCTTGGATCGACGGCCGCCGCCTTCCCGTTCTCTCTCATCGACAACGGCACCAATGAGGGCGGATCTGCCGACCGCGTGTTTATCATGACCGCGCCGGCCGATTCGAAGGGCAAGAACGCCGTCGTCCGTGAGTGGGTTCTCTGGACCGGCGACTGGAACACGGAGATCCCTGACAATGGCTGAGAAGAAGATCAACGGCGTCGAATATAAGGTCGATCAGCTTCTCGCCACCAAGGCTCTCATCTTGCAGGCCCGCCTCATGCGAGCCGCCGGCCCGCTTGCTTCCAAGATCCCGGCCATCCTTGCCTCTCGCAGGGAAGGAGCATCGGTCGAGGAGCGCGCTGCGGCGGATACCGAGGCGTTGCTGGCGATCACTGGCATCTTCGAGGCCATCGCTCCGGAAGAGTTCGCCGCTCTGGTCAAGGACATCGTCGAGATCGCCAGAATAAAGCGCCCATCGGGGGCTTACGATCCAGTCGACATGGATGGCGACTTCGTCGGCCGGCTGGGTGATCTTATCCCAGTCGCGGTGTTCGTTCTGAAGGAGCAGTTTGGAGATTTTTTCTCCGGCGCCCTGGCGAATGGAACCCGCGCGATGACGGCAAGGGCCTAAGCGAGCGCGAGATCGGCAGGGTAGCGCCCAATCTCAATATGTGGCTTTGGCGGCCGATCCTGTCGGATCCGCCAATCTACTCAATGCGAGACCTGCAAACCTGGGTGACCCTGACGGACGTCATGGACGCTCATGAGGCTCTCGATCTGAAAGCTGCGATGGCAGAGGCGGCGGTTAAGGAGTGAGCCCGTATTTCTGAGCTAGCTTCGCCTGAAGGGCACACACGGCGGATTTCTCTGCGGAGGACATCTTCTGCATGCGAAGCTTCTGCGCCCCGCCGCCGCTCTGAAACATGGCGCGACTGGTGCTGTCCATCGCGGCGACCTTCTCGGAGACGTAGGCGGCGACCTTCTTGTCATCGAGCTTGTAGCCGCAGTCGTCAGCGGTACTGACGATCTGGCCAAGCTCTCTTGCTTCGACCAGGTCATTGTCATTCGCCAATGCTGAACCCGCCACTATCAGTGCAATGGCGGTTCCCACAAGCAGTCGCATTCGCTTCCTCTCCGTTGAGGCCTGGAATGTGGCCCCGTTTCAATCGGATTTCAATCTATGATCGTTGACGAACTTATCGCCATCCTCGGTTATGAAACCAGGGGTGAGGGCGAGCTGAAGAAGTTTCAGCAGTCGATCGATCAGACTGCGAAGCGGATCACGATCTTTGCAGCTGCGGCAGCGACTGCGGCAGCCGGGGCATTAGCGGCCCTCGGCAAGTCGGTCATCACCACGTCGGCACAGTTCGAAAGCTATGCTGCGACCTTGGAAACGATCGAGGGCAGCGCCGAGAAGGCGCAGAAGGCCTTGGATTGGGTTTCAACCTTCGGAGCCAAGACGCCTTACGAGGTCGGAGAGGTCACCGAGGCTTTCGTCCGTCTGAAATCGTACGGTATCGACCCAACAACTGGGGCTCTTGAAGCCGTCGGCGATGCGTCGAGCGCAATGGGCAAAACCCTGATGCAGGGCGTCGAGGCCATTGCGGATGCGGCTACTGGCGAGTTCGAGCGCCTCAAAGAGTTCGGCATCACGACCAGCGTTGCCGGCGACAAGGTGACGTTCAACTGGACGAAAAACAGCAAGACGCTGTCGAAGACGGTCAAGAAGAACAGCGCCGAGATTATCCAGTTCCTGAAGGACAACTTCGCAGACCGCTTCAACGGCGCCATGCTCAGGCAATCGAAGACCTGGAACGGCATGGTGTCGAACCTCGGGGACGCTTGGACTGGATTCCTCCGCAAGATCGGTGATGCCGGTTTCTTCGATGCGGTAAAACGTCAGCTCGGCAGGCTCCTCGATTTCTTGGGAGAGTTGAGCTCAAACGGCTCGCTCGATCGGTTTGCCAAAGCTCTCGGTTCCGCTCTTGAGAAAGGCGTCAACGCGGCCGTTTTCCTCGTCGATCGCCTGCGGAGGCACTTCGAGTACCTGTCGCAGTGGATTTCGATAAATCCTGACTTGTTCAAGGCGATTGCCGCAGGCCTCGGGTTGATAGCAGCGGTCAAGTTCCCGTTCCTCACCGGCCTCCTGGTCCTTGAGGATATCCTGTCGTGGATGGAAGGTGGAGATAGCATTATCGGCAAGTTTGCGGAGGCGCTGTCGAAACTGACAGGGATCGACGCTGATAAACTAGGCGACATCATCGCAACGCTCGCAGGTGGGGTTGCCCTGGCAGCTGCAGCTTCGTCAATTGGCCTACTTACGGCCGCCTTGAACCCGCTGACAGCTTCGCTTTTGGCCTTCGCAGCGGCCTTCGCTGGTGCCAAGGCAGGGCTCGATTATCTCGGTTTTGTGAAAGCGAACCTCGACAAGAAGATCGAAGGCATCACGGCGACTGAAAACCCCAAATCCAAGCCCGGATATGTCGAGGGCATGGGTGGTATCTACATGAAGGGCGCCGCCGTAGTCGATCAGCCGCGACCACCGAACCTCGAAGACTCCATGACCAAGGATGCCTTGGATTGGAAGCTGATGATGCAGAACGCCGAAGGCAACGCGGCGAAGATGGGCGGCGGTGCTCCGGCCAATGCTGTCGTCAACGACAATAAGCAGGACAACCGGAATCAGTCGGTTCAGGTCAACGTAGGCGGCGTCCAGGTCAATGGTGTTGCCGGTGCCGGTGCGGCTGTCGGCGCGGCCGTTGGCAACGCTGTAGGGCAGGGCGCAGCCCGTGCCTCACGCTTCGAGAAGGATGATGCTTTCTGATGTCTGTCATCGCCTTCTCCAGCGCCATTGGCCCGGTCGCCATCGATTGTGTCCTTTCCGAGCGACATAGCTCCGAGCTCGACATCACCGAGATCCCGATCGAGACCGGCGCGAAGATCACTGACCATGCGATAATCGTGCCGAAGCGGATCACGCTCGATGTGGCAGACTATGGGGCGGCGGCAACATATGCAGCGCTGGTCGCCTTTCAGGAAAGCCGTGTTCCATTCTCCTTGGTGACCGGCCTGACGATCTACAACAGCATGCTGATCAAGCGGATTGATGCCGATCGCGATGCAGGCTCATCCCGTATCCTTCGCTGCCGATGCGACCTGCAAGAGGTGATCATCGTCAGCACTACCTATGCCGCGTCACCAGATGGTGACAATACAGGGCAGCGCGGCAAGGCGGGCGGGACAAAAAGCACGAGAGCCGCGCCGCCGGCACCCGAGCGCTCGGGCGATGCAGCGACCGCCGACCGATCAACCGGCACGGTGCAACGAGGCGATGCAGGTGTGACAACGGCACCAGCTAACCAGTCGATCTTAAGCGGCATCACAGGGATCGGTCATCAATGAACGTTTTCAACGTCGTCGACTATGCCGACCAGCAGTTCGGAACCATCATCAATGGCCGTCGCGTGACTATCCGTCTGCGTTACAACATGACCATGGACCGCTGGAGCTTCGATCTCTCGATCGACAACCTGCCGGTACTGACCGGTCGTCGCATCGTGACAGGGGTAGACTTGCTGAAGCCCTTCAATCTTGGGCTAGGAGCGATCTTCGCTGCAGCTGTGACGCCTGGCGCTATTCCGGACCGTGCTGCCCTGCCGGCCGGAACTGTGCTGCTGATCCAGGCGTCGGATGCTGAGATAGAGGCTGCGGCTGCCTGATGCGCCAATACCTCAGAAAAGTACGAGCCACCTTTAATGGCGGCCTCGTGATCAATCCAGGGGGCATCAACCCGCACGATATCCGCATCGAGTTCAACATCGACAAGGACACCTCGTCCTCTCCGAACTCGGCAGAGATCACGATCTTCAATCTCTCGGAAAGCCACCGCAACAGCGTCGGCAAGGAGTTCGACAATATCACTCTCGAGGCTGGTTACATCCCGCCAGAGGGCGAGGGAAATGTCGGCGTCATCTTCAAAGGTGCGGTTCGAGACGTCGAGCATCGCCGAGAGGGGCCGAACATCATGACGACCATCTCGTGCGGTGACGGATCGAAAGCCCTTCGGCGGGCGACCATCTCCAAGAGCTACCCAAAAGGGACCCCGGTCAAGGACGTGGTCGACGACATCTCCAAGCAGTTGGAAAAGGAAGGCGTCAGCCGCGGGGAGTGGAAATTCCCCGACGATGTCGAGAATAAGGCCTTTAAGCGTCCCTACGCGGTCTGCGGCTCCTGCTCACGAGAACTCGACACGATCGGCCGCGGCAACGGGTTCTACTGGTCGACGCAGAACGAAACTCTGGAAATCGTGCCTGGCGACGGGTTCATCGGTGGCGTGGTGCTGATCACTCCAGAGACGGGCATGATCGGGACGCCCGCGATCACCGATAATGGGGTGAGGGTGTCTGCACTCCTCAACCCCGAAATTAGGCCGAACCGGCGGGTGCAGTTGAAGAGCGAGACGCTCGAAATGAATGGTGATGACGGCATGTATCGGGTGACCGGCGTCAGTTACTCCGGCAACAACATGGATGGCGAGTTCAAAGTCGACATCACAGGTGAGGCGGTGAAAAGCGGCAAGGTCGATGAAGGGATTAAGCGCTGATGGTCGGCTATCTTGGCAAACGCACCAACCAGCAGCGGGACATCACCGGCCAGCAGGCGCAGAGCGAGCGCGAGGCAATGTGGGGGCCGATACCTGGCGAGATCGTCGCGTTCGATCCATCGAGCCAGACCGCGACCGTGCAGCCGCTCTACAAGCCTGTCCACAACGGACAGCCGGTCGCCATGCCACAGCTCTTCGAGGTGCCGGTCGATCTGCCTCGTACCGGCAGCGCGGGCATTACCTTCCCAATCCCGACCGGGACCAGGGTGCTGCTCTCGCCGATGATGCGCAGCATGGACAATTACGACACTGATGACGATGGAGCGCCCTTCGATGGTCGCTCTTTCCATCTCGCGGACATGCGGGCCACGATTGTCGGCGGGGACAGCATTTCGGCGCCGCTTACGAATGTTGATCCCGACAACACGCATATCCGCTTTGATGCGGCCGGCGAATACGGCCTCAAGGGCTCGCCGGGTGGGAAGTTCGATCTGGTCGGCAGCGAGGGCAGCATCTTCGATATGCTGATCGAGCACGTCGAGCTCACATCTGAAGGTTTCACCCTGCTTGGGACCGAAGGGCTTAGCCATTCACTGCGTTATACCGAGATCGGGGCCGAACTAGCGGTGATCGCGGGCAAACTGAGGGCGATGCAGATATGACTGCCGCACGCTTTGGCCTGGCGATCGATCAGGCGACAAATGATCTGCTTCTCGTCGGTGATGGCAATCTCGCGACCGTGACCGACGCCGAAGCCGTAGGCCAGCATGTCCGGCAGCGCCTTTCGACGTTCTCCGGCGAGTGGTTTCTCGACACCACGGCCGGCGTGCCTTGGCTCGATCAGATCCTCGGCAAGGCATACGACCCGGCGCTCGCCGAATCCGTCGTAAAGGCGGAGATCCTGAACACCGATGGCGTGACCGAAATCACATCGTTCTCTGTTTCCTTCGACAAAGCCACCCGAGGGTTGATCATCCGCTCGGTCGACGTCGGCACGATTTTTGATGAAGAGGTTTCCGTCTGATGACTGATTATGGCGTCGTCGTCTCTGGCTTTTCCCGCAAGCCGCTGTCGGTCATCCTGGGCGAGATCGAGCAGTCCAACTTCGGCATTTTCGGTCCTGGTGTCATTCAGACCGCTCAGAGCCCGATGGGTCAGCTGAACGGGCTGCGCGCCGATCTCCTCGCCGCGGCGTGGGAAATGTTCGAGGATATCTATCAGAGCTATGACCCTGATCAGGCTGAAGGCACTCGTCTCGATATCTTGTCGCGCTTACGGCTCATCACGAGAGCACCAGATGAAAGTGATGCGTCACTCCGCCAAGCGATCACCAATCTCGGCGTTCCTAACACCCGCGATGCTGATTTCTACAGGGCTATCATCAATATCGACGGCGTGACGTGGGCGAAAATCTACAGCAACGACACCGGCGCCACCGACGCAAACGGCTTGGCCGCTCATAGTGTCTCGGTCGTCGCAATCGGCGGCAGTGACGAGGAAGTCGCACTATCCGCTCGGCAGTATGTGGTCCCCGGCATCTCCACCTATGGAAACACGATGGTCTCGACAGAGATTGAAGGGTTTTGCCGCTCCATCCAGATCATGCGGCCGGAGCAAGTCCCGATCTTCCTCAACTTGACGCTATCCAAAACGAACGATGCTGCTGGATGCCCACCACCGTCTAACGCTGCCATCGCACAAACCCTATTTGCAGGCATGACCGGCGAAAACCGACCGGTGAATGGCAAGGACATTACCTTGCACCTTATCCGGACGATCATCTCGTGCGTCTATCCGAACGTCGAGGTGACGGTCGCGACAGGGAACCGTGTAGGCTCGGGCGCCGCAGCTCTGCCGATCGTCATCGATTTCGACGAGATGGCCTCGATAACGCTTGCCAACATAGCTATCACGGCGGTGTGACATGGAGTGCCCCGATAAGGCGACCATCGTTGAGGAGCGGATCAACCGTATCCTCACCCAATACCGCGAAAGCCCGAACCTTCTCGGCATCATCCGCCGTGATCTGGGAGAACTGGCCGATATCATCGTCTCTTCCTGCGAGATGCCTGATGAGTTCGACATTCTCTCCGCTGTCGGCGATCAGTTGACGCTACTGGGGAAACGGCTTGGTTGGCCGCGATGCCATTGCATTTGCGTACCTGTTCCGGTGTTCGGATTCGACTGCGGCCCCGCAAACCCGAACGTGACCATCGTCGGTCTTTGCGAAGGTGGCGTGTGGTCAGGCTGCCAGGAAGCCGGCGACGGCGATATCTGTCTCGATGACGATGAAACTTATCGTCGCTACCTATTGGCTCGCCGGTACCAGGCGCGCCAGCTCTGGGATATCGACAGTCTGCAAGCGGCGGCAGAGCATATCTGGGGCGACGACGTCACTGTCACCAGCATGGGTGGCGCCCGTGTCGCCATCCAGCCGGGGCGGGCACTGAGCGCGCTTGAAGAGATCCAGCTTCCCGTCGCGTTTCGGGTCCTTCCTTTAGCCCCTGGGATCACGCCGTACATCTCACGCGACGTCGGAAAAATCTTCGGCTTCGGTGCCGGATGGGGCGGACTCTGCGAAGGCTCCATCTGGTTCTGCCCTCAGGAATTTGACCCTTATAACTGCGCCTAAAGCGAGGTTCATGACATGCCTTTTTACACTGACGGTGTTGTTCCCTGGAACAGCCTCGACGACAACACGCGCGCGCCTCTCGCGTCAGAACTTGAGAGCGGCTATCCCTGCGGCCCAGCGGATCAGGAGCTGTTCAACTGGACGGCCGGCTGGCCAATCGGCAATCTTTGGAACGTGTTGCTTGCCGCTGGCATCACGCCTGATACCGATAAGCTTCTCGACCTCGCCAAGGCGATTCAGAGCGGCAAGATCAACTATGCGGCGGCAGGAGGCACCGCGAACGTGCTGACCGCTGCCCTCACACTCGCACCAACAGCATATACAGTCGGCCTGCGAGTGGTTTTGCTAATCGCTTTGGCAAACACTGGCGCAGTCACGTTGAATTTGAATGGCCTCGGGGCAAAGGCTGTCACCAAGGTCGACGGCAGCGCGCTAATGGCGAACCATTTGAGGCCTGGTCTTGTTGTTGATCTTGTATACGACGGGACCAGATTTTTGGTGATGTCGGCACCGCGCCCGGCGACACAAGCGGAAGCCGATGCTGGCGTGAGTGACGTCGGATACATCACTCCGTTGATATCAGCGAAGAAGAAAGCTTCGTACATGTCGGCTTCCTCTGGGAGCCAGTCTATTCCCAGCGGTGTGTTCACCACCTTCACCAGCTTCGGCGCCGTTGCCACCCATTTTCAGGGCGCGAGCACCTTCGCATCCGGCCTTCTGACTATCGGGGCGGGCGATGAAGGCCTTTGGTATCTCGGTTTCTCTGCGCGGCAAAATGGACTCGGCACCGTGGGTCAGGCAACGCAGATAACTGTCAATGGTGTGGCGGTCGCCAGCGATGGCGCACAAACTTCTGGCAGCAGTGCTGTCGGCCACTCTTCACCCAGCGTGGCGGTGGTCCTCAATGTCGGCGACGTCGTCGCCTTCCAGGTCTCTCAGACCACAGGCGGCAGCGTCACCTTCAACAGTTACAATCTTTCCGCCGCCCGTATTGGCGCCTCTTAAGGAAGAATTACATGATTCAGAAATTCCCACTTTCACCAGATGATGTGACGCTCATCTCCTCCACCCTTGATCTTTCAGGGGCCTCTTACGAGGATGGCTTCCTGGTGGCAGACGGCCATACAGCGGCTGCCATCGAGGCGATGCTCGCCAATGATGACTGGCGCGATACGCAGGCGCCTGCACAATTGATAAGATTAAAGACCATGATGAAGGCTGAAATTGATGCTTCCGCAGAAGCGGAACGCCTCAAATACATCACTCCCGGGTCGGGTCAGGCGCTGACCTACAGCCAAAAATCAGACGAGGCAAATCGGTATCTGGCGGCGACGTCGCCGGTCCCTGCAGATTATCCGTTGCTTTCCGCCGAGGTCGGCATCACGGCATCGGACATCAGCGGTGTGGCTGCTGTAGTCAAAGCAGCGTTTACGCAATGGCAGGTTATTGGAGCCCAGATAGAAGCCATCCGCTTGAAAGCCAAAGCGTCAATCGAAGAGGCTAGCACAGAAGAGGCCGCAAGGGCCGCGGCAGCGGCAGTGGTGTGGCCTTAGCGGGCAAGCACGTACTGCCGTTGCTCCATCATCGCAGCAAGATCACTCGATGCAATTCTGCGCCCGTAGAACTCGGCGCCGGCTAGCGTCCAGTGACCATAGTCATAGATGTTCATATTCCCGTTGGCATCGATGATATCGCAGGCGCTCCCATCCGCAGCGCAAATCCATCCATCCTTCCTGAAAAAAGGTAAGGCGAGTTGCGAGGTAATAGCGGCGAGTTTTGCATTCGTGATGTCGGTGTGATGATCGCGGTTTTTAGCCGCATACTTCGACAATCCGATCGCATCATCGACGCGGCCGTACTCTCGTATCAAATCCGGCACAGGTCTAAATTGTACGGTGTTACCCAGAACAATGATCTTGCCGAAGTTACCTTGCGACCGAACCCATGAAGTAAAATAGTGAAGGTTTTCAACCCCAATATCGTCCCATTTAGCCGATATCAAAATGTAATCGGCATCTCGACTTCGGGCCGATGTCTTGAAATCGGGAACTTCGTTGTTGCAAGAACCTTGGACCTCACGGCTTATCTGCGGGGCAGTCGTGATCGTCGGTGCGAACATGAAGAAACAGGCGTCATCAAGTCTCATACTTCGAAATTCTAGGCCAGGAAAAGACGCCCTGTTCAGATAGACTGCGTTGAAAAAGTCCGCCTGATGAGAGTCTCCCACGATTAGGATTTTGATTCCGGGCTCGCGAGAAAAGGGCTCTCTGCCGATAGTGTTATTAAGGGCGTAGTTTTTCTTTGTGTCGAACGGTTGAAGCTGCCGCGCCATCTCTGCTGGTAGGCGCCAGGGCCAGCCGTTGGTCAGATTTGCATTGGTGGCCGTTCCAACGAGCGCCAGCGAACACGCAACAAATCCGATCGCGAGGCGCCTCGTCTTCTGTTCTGTGGATAGTCCGTACCGAAATTTGACTTCCACAAAGTGATAGAGCACGGCCGCGGCGAAGAAGATCACGACCGCAGCAGTTAATCTGTCGAGATTGGTCAGATCGCCATGCTTTGCCATCGTGAAGAACACGATGATCGGCCAGTGCACGAGATAAAGCGAATAACTTCTGCGGCCGATTTCAACGAGCGGGCGATGAGAAAGAGCGAACGCTGCGATTGTGCCGGGTCCAAAGAAAATGATGAGCGCGGTACCGATCGTTGGCGCTAGTGCATACCAGGATGGGAACGGCGTCTGCTCATCAAAGACCGCTAGCGCCAACAGTATAAGACCAGCTCCCGCCAACGCTCCCAAGTTGGAGACCCTGGCGCTGCGTGTTTTTGTGGAAGTGGCGAAGGACGCAATTGCGCCAATGCCGAATTCAAAGACGCGGAAGGGAAGAAGGAAGAACGTCGCATTTGCCGCCCGGTCGCTGAAAAAGTAGCTGGCGGCAAGGCTCGCAACCGAAACCACCGCGATGAAAAACAATAGGTTAGATCGCGCTTTCGTCGTCCGAAAGAGCAGATAAAGCATGGCGGGCCAAAGAAAATAGAACTGTTCTTCAACCCCTAGGGACCAAGTGTGAAGCAACGGCTTTGTGATTGCTGCCGCATCAAAGTACCCGGTCTGCATCCAAAAAAAGATATTTGAAACCGATAGGACCGAGAATACTGTCGATGCCGCTGCGGATGCGAGATCTGCTGGCGACATCATGATTGTCGAGCATACGAAGGTCGCAAGAAGCGTGGCGAACAAAGCAGGTAACAACCGTTTTGCTCGTCGCCAGTAAAAATCTGAGAACCTGAACGCGCCGGTTTCTAGGTCCGCGATTAGCATGCTGGAAATCAGGAAGCCGCTTATCACCAAGAAAATATCGACGCCGACAAAGCCGCCGGGCAACCAGTTTGGGTTGAAATGGAAAATGATGACAGCTGTCACTGCAATCGCGCGCAGCCCGTCAATGTCTGCCCGATACCTCAAAAGTCTTTGATCCTCGGCATATCGTCTTACGCCCTCACATGCTGCCGCACTTTCATAGGCAACAAGTTCGCTACCTTCAATAGTTGAGATTTTTCCACTACCGTTTCCCCCCGGCTGCCGCTAGCGGCCTCTCTCCCACTCAATTTCGGAGACATCACCGTGAATTGCCGACTTCCGGATTAGCTCAATCCGGTGAGGCGTCACAGCTGTGGTCAGCTAAAGGCGAGCACGGGCGCTGTGACCGCTGCCAGAACAATCAAAGAAGCGAGCGCAAATTTGACACGGCGAGTGCGTCTGCTGCGCACGCCGGTCCAGTCATAGACCATAACCGAAGATCCTCATGATCACCCGCGAGAATGCTCGCGTCATTTGATTCCTGCAAGCGGATGAATCCATCGCGAAGCTTGCGCGAAACTTTCCCAACATCGGAGACATCACCAATGCCAGTCTACGACACGGCAAACGAATTTTCGCGGTCACTAGCCAAGGTGCTGGTGCACGAAGGCGCCTATAGCAACCACCCGGCCGATCCAGGTGGCGCTACAATGAAGGGGATCACGCAGCGAGTCTTCACCGAATGGCTTGCTGCGGACGGAAAGCCTTCGCGTGATGTCCAGACCATCACGAATGCGGAAGTCGCCGCGATCTACCGCAAGCGCTACTGGGACATCGCCAAGCTCGATAAGCTGGCGCCCGGCGTCTCCTACGTGGTCTTCGACGGCAACGTGAATTCCGGCGTCTCCCAGTCCATCAAATGGCTGCAGCGCGCGTTGCAGGGCCTCGGGCTCTATCAGGGCGCGATCGACGGCATCATCGGGCAGGGGACAATCCTGGCGGCGGCCGGCGTCAACGACAATGATATGTTGGTCGCACGCATCATCGAGCGCCGTGAAGCGTTCCTCCGCGCCTTGAAGACGTTCAAGACCTTCGGCAAGGGCTGGATAAGCCGTATCAGGGATGTGAAGGCCGTTGGGCAAGCATGGGCAACCGGCTCTGTCGGGCCGGAGATCAGCTACAAGGTCGGCGGCGAGGCAAAGGCGTTCCTGTCCAGCGCTAAACCTGCTCCGGCGCTTGCTGTTGCCGATGCGTCCACTGGCGGCGGTATCGGCTCTGGCACCCTCGCTGCCACGCTCCAGCAGGTGCAGGACCAGCTTTCTCCGCTCAGCTACTCCAGTGAGCTTATCGGCAAGGTGGTCGCTGGCCTGATAGTTGTCAGTGCCGGCCTGACGATCGGCGGCCTCGCTTACCGCTGGTATGCAAAGCGCAAGAAGGACCGGCTCAAGGATGCCCTCGATATTCCGGTGGCGTCATGACCATCGGAACCCTCCTCAGACTTGCCCTCGGCGCACTGGCTGCGTCGGGGATCGCGTTTCTTGTCGGTTATGGCTTTGGCTACTCGGGCGGACGTTCCGACGTCTACGCCGATCTCCAAGCCAGCCGTGTCAAAATCCTCAAAGATGGGAAGAATATCGATGCGAAAGCACTTGCTGCTGATGATCGCGGCCTTTGCGCTATGCTTGGCGGGTGCGAGCTGCCAGACGGCGAAAGTCGCTGAGCCGTGCGACGTCCTGGTCGCGATCATCCCAAAGCCATCGACGAACAGCTACCTTATCGCGAATGATCGGCAGACAGCCGTGTCGATCGCCCAGCATCGCGGGCGGTTCCAAGCCTACCATTGCGACGGGACTTAGGCAGGTCGTCATCCGGCAGCACACGAAACTGTGCGAGGTGCGCGGCCTCGACGAAAGCCCTCCGGGCCCTTGCGCTGCCGCTTTGGGTGGTGATCGCGCTCATGCAGGACGATAGCGCCTTGCCCCATACCGTGTCGTTCGGTCGTTTCGGCCAACCGTCGCTCATGAGCATGCCCATAAGATCTTCGACCGTGGAGGCGGGGCGGTCATCTCGCTCGTCTTCAAAGTGCACGAGCACCGGCTTAATCGGAACTCCAGTCGCGGCGTCCATCGCGAAAACCTCACGCGTTACTGATTCGCGACTCAACAGATGCGCAGGTGATTCGTTCCGTCAATAACCCTTCCGGGCGACCTCGCGTCATCAGAAACTTCAAAAGTAATCCAAGGGCGCTTTGGCGCCAAATAGCATCGCAGGCATTGAAAAGGGCAGGGCGGAACAAGGATGGCAGATGACATGAGCAACAACAATGATGCCCACCGAACGTATACGGATGCCATTACGGCCCAACTCGGCGAACGGGTGACCAATCTCGGGCGTCGGCAGACGGATCTTGAGACCGAGGTGCGCAGCGGCTTCAAGAACATCGACACTGCTGTCACCTCTCTCGCGAACGAAACCCGCGCCTCGATCGCTGCCCTTTCAACCAATCTTGCCGAGCGAAACAAGCCTCAGTGGCAGGCGTTGGGCGTGGCGCTAACGTTCGCCGCCATGCTCGGCGGTTTGGCATATCTCCCGATCCGCGAAGCAACCAGCGACCTGAAGCAGTCTGTCAGCCTCCTGTCTGACAAGATGGTGACGCAGAGCGAACTCGAATGGAGGACCACGCGATCGGCAGAGGATCGCGCAAGGACTGACGCCAATGTGAAGGAACTGCGTGACGCTCAGGTCCCGCGGGAAGAACTCGACAGGGTGTTCGGAAGTTACGATCAACGTTTCATTGATCAGCAGCGCCAGATAGACGAGGTCAAGACGGCGCAAGGTTCGGTCTATGGCGCAAGGGACATCTTGCTCGATCTGAGAGAGCGGATCGACCGGATGGAGCGCCAGCGGCTTTCCGCAGCCCAGAGTGGAGGCTAACTCAGAAGCGCTGTCAGACCAGCGATGGTGCCGGCCCCGCATCTTCTGGCTAGCGGCCAGGGAGCGCGCCCGACAGGAAAGTGGGGGCCGGCAAGAAATATGACCAAGCCAAGGTTCCTCGGGCAAGTCAGCAATAGGACGTATCCACTTAGCATCAGTTCCGACTGTTGGCGAAACGACGGGAGGGCGGAGCGGGCGTCTGCGCCTCATCGGATTGGGCGAGATCCGCGCGGCCGCGAAGTTGCGCGATCCCCAGCTGAACGACCTTGATCATGTCGGTCATCCGCTGGCCGTGCGCGTCCTGGTACTGTTCCAACGTGGGGGTATCAAGAGCCACGTCAATCAGCGCAGAGATGCGATTTTCCCTAACCACTTTGGCGCCTGCAGCCCAAACCCGTTCGAACAATATCCGATCTGATTCAATAATTGGCATGATGTTCCGCTAGTCGATTGACCATAACGCAGAAGAGCTAGAGACAGACTTCCCGGTTTTCAAGTGGGACAAAATCATGATTTCGTCACAACATTTTCCGTTGTTGTTACGATGCATCATGTATAGCTAAATAAGCGACAGTACATATTAAATAATCTACCCGGGAGGCGGCTATATACTTACCTGATTTCCGGCCGGCACGATTTGTTCAGCCATACCAAGATGCGGGTTGGTGGACCGCGCAAACGAACCCTTGGGCTTAGAAGGGATCATCACAGAGACAGGTTCGCCGCGCGATCCACGCGCGAAACGCAGATCGTGACTGAAAGTTCCATTTCAATGACCGTTTGCCGTAGCCAAACGCGCACTGACTCTGAGAGGCGAAACCGCCGTTCTAGCGGCCAAGCTCTTCTTCGATGTGCTGTAGCATCTTGGGATTGAATTAATTGGGACTCTACACGCAAAAAGGAGTACGGTCCTCACGTCGGCCCGGAAGTACAACGGTAGAGGCCGGTTGGGAGACCATGGGTGCTCTTGCCGCAACATTAGGTGCCGGCGATGTCTCTACTCCATCTGCTTTCGTTGCAGGACGAAGAAATCGATCAGATTACAGCAGTCGTTCAGAAATGGTCTTCCGCCCATCGGACGCCCGTGGACAGTCAACGTGGACGCCGGGCGATGTGTGAGGCGGTGAGCATGGTCCTTCTTGCCAAGCAATCGCATGAACTTCTCTATGCAGAGCTTAGCCGCCACATGGACAAGCCAGTTATAGAG